>NZ_JAGPXZ010000124.1:0-11389 GCF_018070305.1 Micromonospora sp. M51
GGGCAGCTCCGGCCCAGCCGGGACGCCAGGTCATCGCTCCTCCGGCTCGATCGTGGTGGGGTCGGCGACGAGCAACCGGTCCAGGTCGTCGGTGCTGACCTCTTCGACCAGCTCGACGCTGATCCGGCAGCCGTCCAGCACGACTTCGGCCACCGAGGACCGGCGGATCTCGCCGCCGGCGTCGTAGACCCGGACACTCAGCTCGGGGCAGCCGAGATGGGTACGCCAGGCGTTCCACTCGGCACGATCGCCGACGCTCAGCGACAGGTAACGGCAGCCTCGGGCGAGGTAGAGGCGCCAGGGGGCGGTCAGCCCCGCAGCGACGCCCTCGGCGATCAGCCCGAAGGCCTGGGCGCGGGTGGCGAGCTCGGTCACCACGGCCCCCTGGCACCGGGGGCGTGACGCATGTGAGCACCAGTCGTCTCATGCACGTGACACACCGTAGATTGTCCCATGGACGTGACAGTATCAGCTTTTCGTCCGGTTACGTTTGCCACTACGTTCATCTATTCTGCCCGCGTGACACCCCTCAACAGTGGCACTGACTCGTTTACCGGAAATCCGAACGCCTCGTCACGTCCGCGTGACCGTGGCGAGCCGTCGTACCCACCCTCCGCCGGCTGGCCGTACCGTCACGGAGTGACCGAGACGGCCAATGCGCGGAAGATCGCCTTCGCCACCTTCGTCCGACGGGCCCTGGACGAGGCACGGGCGACCCGAGCCTGGAGCGGCACCGAGGTGTCCCGGCGCACCGGCGTCTCCCGGCAGACCATCAACCGCTGGGTCCGGGGCGACTGGGCCAGCGACCCGGAGGCCGAACGGGTGGTCGCCTTCTGCGAGGGGCTGGGCCTGAACCCGGCCGCCGCCTTCGCCGCCCTCGGCTGGGACCGCACCGCGACCGGCCCCCGCACCGGCCAGGCCGCCCCTCCGATGGACCCCGACGTCGAGGCCCTGCTGCGCCGGCTGGTCGACCCGCAGGTGTCGGACGCGGAGAAGTTCCACATCCGCGAAACCATCAGATACCTCGCATACCGCCCAACGCTGCCGGTCGATGTCCGAAAAAGGGGCAATCAGGCGGGCTAGTTCCTCAGATAGCGAAAGAACGCCTGGTCAGGTTCATTCGTTTACCTCCGGGGTTGGAACGGGCACGCTAGCGTCCCTATTCGTACTGCTTGGGCTCGTCATCGGCGGGGGGACGGGACAAGGCCGAACCCAGCCCTGCGGGACAGAAGGAGGGGTCTGTCCATGACCCTGAAGTGGTTGGCAGTCGTGGTCGCAACGGTGTCGGTGACGCTGTGGGTGACCGGCAACACAGTGACCCTCGTGGTCGACGGCGGGCAGCTTCCGCTGCTCGTCAACCTCTTTGCGCTCATCACCGCCGGCACCGCGGTCGTCCTGGCCGTCGTCGCCGAGCTGCACGAGCGCCTGAACAACCGGATCAGCGCGCTCACCGAGTTCCTGGTGGCCCGGCTCAACGAGATCGAACACCACACCGGCGATCGGAACACCGGGTTCGTGGAGGGCTACCTGTTGAGCCACGGCCAGGAGGCGGCGGTGGTGCCGTTCGGCCGGCGCGGACGAGGAGCTGCCGAACGCTGATCGCCTACCGCACAACGGGTCCGCTCGGCCAGGAATGAGCCTGGATCGCCGGGGTACGCTGACGCGCGTGCCGCCGTTGAATCTGGGCAATCAGCAGCCGAAAACCCCGTTGGACGCCGACCAGGCCTGGCGGGCAACCGCCAGTCGGGCGGCCGGGACCGTGCTCTTCTTCGACTTCGACGGCACGCTCGCGCCCGTCGACGACGATCCGACCGCGGTACGCCCGGCTCCCAACGCGTTGGCCGCGATCGAGGCGCTCGCCCCGGTCGTGCAGCGGGTCGCGATCGTCTCCGCCCGACCCGTCGAGTTCCTTCGGGATCAGCTCGGCGGGCTCGCCGGCGTGGACCTCTACGGTCTCTACGGGCTGGAGCACAGCCACTCCGGCGGGGAGACCGTCACCGAACCGGCGGCGCTGCCCTGGGTTCCGACAATGTCCGAGCTGGCCGACCTGGCCCGGGCGGAGCTGCCTCCCGGCACGCTGGTGGAGTACAAGCGGCTCTCGGTCGCGCTGCACTGGCGTACCGCCCCGCAACTCGGCCCGACGGTGCAGCAGTGGGGTCAGTCGCAGGCCGACCGCCTGGGGTTGCGTTCGCAGGCCGGGCGGATGGTGCTGGAGCTCAAGCCGCCGGTCGACCGGGACAAGGGCATGGTCATCGGCGAGGCGATCAAGGGCGCCACCGGCGCCTGGTACTTCGGCGACGACGTCTCCGACATCAAGGCCTTCGCCGCGCTGCGCGCTCGCGCCGCCGCCGATCCGGACTTCCTCGGCGTGTGCGTGGCGGTGGCCAACTCGGAGACCGGACATGAGGTGGCCAACGCCGCCGACCTGACGATCGAGTCGCCGGCCGCCCTGGGCGACTTCCTCACCCGGGCGCTGACCCACCTGCCCTGACCGGCCTTGCTCTGACCGGCCTGCTCTGATCGAGCGGCGACCGACGGCGTCGCCGCCCGGTCAGGTGCCGTAGCGGCGTTGCCTGTTGGCGTACGAGCGCAGGGCCCGCAGGAAGTCGATATGCCGGAAATCCGGCCAGTTGAGCTCGCAGAAGTAGAACTCCGAGTGCGCGGACTGCCACAGCATGAAGTCGGAGAGCCGCTGCTCGCCGCTGGTGCGGATGACCAGGTCAGGGTCGGGCTGGCCGCGCGTGTAGAGGTGCTCGCTGATGTGCTCGACGTCCAGCACCTCGGCCAGTTCCTCAAGGGTCCCGCCGGCGGCTGCGTGTTCCAGCAGCAGGGAGCGGACCGCGTCGGTGATCTCCCGCCGACCGCCGTAGCCCACCGCGATGTTCACCTCCGCCCCTCCGCTGCGGTCGAGGGTGCGTTCCTCGGCGCCCTTGAGCGCCGCCGCGGTCTGCGCCGGCAGCAGGTCGAGCGCACCGACCATGCGCAGCCGCCAGGGGTTGCCCTCCTCGGCCAGCTCCACCACCAGATCCTCGATGATCTTCACCAGTGGATCCAGCTCGCTCGCCGGGCGACGCAGGTTGTCGGTGGCCAGCAGGTAGAGGGTCACGTGCCCGACGCCAGCCTGGTCACACCAGGCGAGGACATGCTTGATCTTCGCGGCGCCGACCCGGTGCCCGTCGTTCGGGTCGACGAAGCCCATCTCCCGCGCCCAGCGGCGGTTGCCGTCGCACATCACCCCGACATGGCGGGGCACGGGCTTACCGGCGAGCTTTGCCGTGAGCCGGCGCTCGTACACGGAGTAGATAAGGTTCCGCAGCGTCATCACCTAGCAGCGTAGCGACCCTTGCGCCAGTTCACCGCCTCGGAGCCCCATCCCCACCGCCCAGACCGATGCCGATCATCGCGAGCGTACGAGCGGTGAGGCGTCCGTCACCCAGACCCAGCTCGACCACGTCGTAGAAGACCCGGTCGTCTCGACGGGCCGCCCGGACCGCCGCGTCCACCACCCGGCGTCGCCGGGCCAACCAGGCCGCGACCGAACTGTGCCGCAGGTGGGTGCCGAGACGGCGACGCAACCCGTGGGCGTAGCGGCCGGCGGCGTCCTCGGGCGACCGGGCCGCCGCCGACCCGGCCAGCGCGCCGGAGAGCAACGCGTAGAAGATCCCCTCCCCGGTGAACGGGTTGATCAGCGACAGGGCGTCCCCGGCCAGCAGGGTGCGCCCCCGCCCCGGCGACGGTCGGTGCGTGGAGAGCGGCAGGTGATGGGCCCGCAACGCGGTCACTGTCGCCAGGTCGGTGCCGGGTAGCAGCGCGGCCAGCCGGTCCAGCAGGTACGCCCGGCTCAGCGGCTCACCGCGCAGGACCTCCCCGTACCCGACGTTCGCCCGTCCGTCACCGATCGGAAAGGACCATGCGTACGCCGGCCAACGCGCCTTCGAGGTGACGATGAGCTGTTCGGACGGGCCGGGCAGCGCCGGGGCGTACCCCCGGATGGCCAGCGCGAGGTGCCGGTCGGGGTTCTGCGGGTGGCCGAGCGCCCGACGCACCACCGAGCCGGCGCCGTCCGCACCGATCACCACCCGCCCGGACACCTGCCCGTCGAGCACCACCCGGTCGGCTCGTGGCTCGACCTGGCGCACGGTGTGCCGGCGCAGCTGCGCGCCGGCGGCCACCGCGGCCGCCACCAAGCGCGCGTCGAAGACCTCCCGGGGCACGGTGTACGCGGGTCGGGGCAGCGCCCGGGCCACCGCACCGCCCCCCGGCGAGATCATGCGGAGCGCCGGCAACGGCGCGTAACCCGCCACCGCCTCGGTCACCCCCAGCTCGGCGAGCACGTCCACCGAGTGCGCGGCGATCCCGTCACCACACGCCTTGTCCCGGGGGAAGTCGGCCCGGTCCAGCAGCAGCACGCTGGCACCGGCCCGGCACGCCGTCAGCGCCGCTGCCGCGCCGGCCGGCCCCGCCCCCACCACCACCACGTCGAACTCGTCGTCCACCGCGCGCCTCCCTCCAGTCCGACGCGGCGCGGCCGCTCCCGCCGGGCGACCTGGTCGGCCCTCCGGCCGGCCACACCGACGATCTCCGCAGCTGCCCCGACGCCGATCGCTGTGACCGACGCCACCCGCCATCCTGCCCCCTGCCCGCCCGAGAAGACCGTTCCCGCACTGGACCGACAGGTCTCACCGCCCTCCTTTGCTCTGCACCCGCGGACGCGACGGTTACCGTCCGCCACTGTCGCCTATAGAGGTGCAGAGCAAAGGGGGAATGGGCCGTGGTCGGGCCTGCGCCGTGGCCGGGCCCTGCGCCATGGCCGGGCCTGCGCCATAGCCGGGCCAGCGCCATGGCCGGCCGCCGGCCGCCGGCCGGCCAGCGGGAGGGGTGCGGGGCTGGCCGCGGTCAGGGTTGGGGTTCAGGTTGGGCGGCGTCGGGGGCGCGGGCGGCGCGGCGCAGGCCGTACAGGGTCAACAGTGCCGCCGCGACCAGGGGGCCGCCGTCGCGGACCAGGCCGTCGACCCCCAGCAGCCACCAGCACAGCGGCAGATCCACAGCGAGTACGGCCACCGTGACGACGATCAGCAGGCCACGGGCCCAGTCCTTGCCCCGCATCAGGAACGCGGTGCAGAACAGCACGGCGTAGCTGGCCGTGATGCCAGCGCCGAACCAGAACAGCACGGCCGGCACCGCGGTCAGCCGACCGTCCAGGATGGAGCCCCCGGCCACCAGCGCCGGCACCAGCATCAACGGGCTGTAGGTGAAGGCCGCCACCCGACTGGTCAACAACCAGGCGCTGGCCTGTGGTCGGCGGGGCGGGGTTTCCCGCCAGGAGATGCCGTCCCGGTCGATGACGAGACGCGGACGGTGCCGGACCAGGTGCCCGGCCAACGCCGACGAGCGGTAGAGCAGCCAGACCACAGCGACACAGAGCGCCGTGAGGATCGCGAAACCGAGCAGGCCGGGCAACGGCGGCACCCCCTGCCGGGGCACGATGAGCCGGCCGACCGCGAAGATCGTGGTGACCGCGAGGATCAGCCCGAACGGGCGGGCCACCGTGCGACCCCGTTGCACATGCCCGATCAGCAGCAGGAAACCGAACGAGCGCAGCAGTGCCCAGCCGGTCCGGACGGCCAACCCGAAACCCTGCTCCGGGGCGTACCACCAATTGAGCAGCTCGACCACGACGGTGGCCGCCGCCGTCGTGGCCAGCAGGATGACGAGCACCCGGACGGCGGACGGCCGCCGGACCTGGGTCTCGGCGGCCGTCCTCATGAAATCCGATGTTGCCCGCGAAGGGCCTCGTTCACACCTACCGCTGCGGCTGTGCGGCGTCCAGGCGCGCGCGCAGTGCGTCCAGCTCGGCCCAGAGCACGCCGGGCAGCTTGTCACCGAACTTCTCGAACCAATCGGTGATCATCGGAAGCTCGTTGCGCCACTCGTCCGGGTCGACCTTCAGCGCGATCCGGACATCCTCCGGGGTCATGTCCAGGCCCTCGACATCCAGGGCGTCCGGCGCGGGGACCATGCCGACCGGCGTCTCGACCGCGTCGGCGGTGCCCTCGATCCGCTCCACGATCCACTTGAGCACCCGCGAGTTCTCGCCGAAGCCGGGCCAGAGGAACGAACCGTCCGGGTCCTTGCGGAACCAGTTGACGTAGTAGATCTTCGGCAGCTTCGCCTCGTCGCCGTCGGTGCCCTTGCCCATCTCGATCCAGTGCCGGAAGTAGTCACCGGCGTGGTAGCCGATGAACGGCAGCATCGCCATCGGGTCCCGGCGGACCACGCCGACCGCGCCGGACGCGGCGGCGGTCGTCTCCGAGGAGAGCGTGGCACCCATGTAGACGCCGTGCACCCAGTCGCGGGCCTCGGTCACCAGCGGGACGGTGTCCTTACGGCGTCCGCCGAAGAGGATCGCGTCGATCGGAACGCCGTTCGGGTCGAAGTACTCGTCGGCGAGGATCGGGCACTGCGTGATCGGGGTGCAGAACCGGCTGTTCGCGTGGGACGAGAGGCTGTCGCTCTCCGGCGTCCAGTCGTTGCCCTTCCAGTCGATCAGGTGCGCCGGCGGCTCACCCATGCCCTCCCACCAGATGTCACCGTCGTCGGTGAGGCCGACGTTGGTGAAGATCGAGTTGCCCCGGTCCAGGGTGCGCATGGCGTTGGCGTTGGTCTTCCAGTCGGTGCCGGGCGCGACGCCGAAGAGACCGTACTCGGGGTTGACCGCGTAGAGGCGGCCGTCCGGGCCGAACCGCATCCAGGCGATGTCGTCGCCGATGGTCTCGACCTTCCAGCCGGGGATCGTCGGCTCCACCATGGCGAGGTTGGTCTTGCCGCAGGCCGACGGGAACGCGCCGGCGATGTGGTAGACCCGGCCCTCCGGCGAGGTGATCTTCAGGATCAGCATGTGCTCGGCGAGCCAGCCCTCGTCCCGGCCCATCACGCTGGCGATCCGCAACGAGTAGCACTTCTTGCCCAGCAGCGAGTTGCCGCCGTAACCCGAGCCGAACGACCAGATCTCCCGGGTCTCCGGGAAGTGCGAGATGTACTTGGTGTCGTTGCACGGCCAGGCGACATCCTCCTGGCCGGGGGCGAGCGGGGCGCCGATGGAGTGCAGCGCGTGCACGAAGTCCGCGTCGTCGCCCATGGCCTCAAGGACCCGGGCGCCCATCCGCGTCATGATCCGCATGGAGGCGACCACGTACGGGCTGTCGGTGATCTCCACACCGAACATCGGGGACTCGGCCTCCACCGGGCCCATGACGAACGGGATGACGTACATGGTGCGACCGCGCATGGAGCCCCGGTACAACTCCGTCATCGTCCGCTTCATCTCGGCCGGCGCCATCCAGTTGTTGGTGGGGCCGGCATCCGCCTCGTCGACGGAACAGATGTAGGTGCGCTCCTCGACCCGGGCGACGTCCGTCGGGTCGGTGCGCGCGTAGAACGAGTTGGGCTTCTTCTCGGGGTTGAGCCGGATCAGAGTGCCGGCCTCGACCAGTTCATCGGTGAGGCGGCGCCACTCCTCGTCGGACCCGTCCACCCAGACGACACGGTCGGGGGTGGTCAGTTCTGCGACCTCACGGACCCAGGCGAGCAGTTTCGGGTGGGACGTCGGGGCCTGATCGATTCCCCGCACAACAGCCGGAGCAACCATGACACATCTCCTTGTGGTCGACGCTGACCGATCTATGGGATGCACGAGACTCGGCGGCGCGAAGCGTCGCCTTCGTGGAAACCTGGGATTGGCCTCAGCGTAAACCGGGCAGCCTTCCGAGTCAGTGGGACAGGTTGTGAAGAACTGCACAAGCTACGGCCTCGCTGCGGCATCACGAGCTGATACCCGCTTTCCCGCGCAGTTTCACGCAAATCTTGTTGTGCACCCCGGCGGCGGCTTGTTGCGGTCGGGCCGTGGACCTGCCCCGCCGACCGGTGCGAGGATTCCCGTTCCGCAGCGGCTCAGTCCTCCCAATTGGCTACGCTCTGTGCAGTGGTCACGTACGCAGACGCTGGGCCCCTCCGGGACACCGCGCCCGCTCGCCGTTGCTACCCCTCTGACTGGCCGGCAGCCGGTAGGCTCCCTGCGTGGCCGCCACGATGACCGGGGAACAACCGGGTTCCCCGCAGACCCGACGGGGTCTCGTCGGCACACTGCTCGACCGCTTCGGTCATCTCCTCCGCGAGCTGAGCAAGTTCGCCACCGTGGGTGGTTTCGCCTTCCTCATCGACTTCGCGCTCTTCAACTACCTGACGAGCAGGCACGGCGTCGAGGAGCTGACCGCGAAGACGATCTCCACAGTGATCGCGGCCACCGTCGCCTTCGTCGGCAACCGGTTCTGGACGTGGCGGCACCGTCAGCGCAACAACGCGGCCCGCGAGTACGCGCTCTTCTTCTTCTTCAACGCGGTCGGCCTCGGCATCACCGTCGCCTGCCTGGCGCTGAGCCGCTACGGGCTCGGGGCCATCTGGCCGGCAGTGTTCCAGACCCGCCTCGCCGACAACCTCGCCAGCTACATCGTCGGCACGGGGCTCGCCACGCTGTTCCGATTCTGGTCCTACCGGCGGTTCGTCTTCGTCGAAGCGGGAACCCCGACCGTTCCGCAGGTGAATCCCGACCGTGACCACGGGGCGTGACCTGCCGCCCACCTCGTTCGGCCGGTGATCGCCGGCCGCACCGACTGCCCTAAGGTGTTTCGCATGCGTCTTGTCCGTCTGCTGCCTGAGCGCTGGCAGAAGTTCATCCACGAGGCGCTCAAGTTCGGCATCGTCGGCGGCATCAACACCGTCATCAATTACGCGGTGTTCAATGCCCTCGCACTGACCGTTTTCGTCAATGGTCAGTTGAAGGCGACCGTGATCGCGACCATCGTCGCGACCATCACGTCGTACCTCATGAATCGGCACTGGACGTACCGCGATCGCCCGAAATCGGCGCTTCGTCGGGAATATCTGCTCTTCTTCCTTTTCAACGGCGCCGGCCTGCTCATTGAGCTGGGTGCCGTGGCGGCCGCCAAGTACGGTCTCGGCGTACACGGCCTGCTGGCGCTGAACGTGGCCAAGACCGTCGGCGTCATGCTGGCCACGCTGTTCCGGTTCTGGTCCTACCGGACCTTCGTCTTCCAACCTGTCGCACCAGCAGCGGACGAGGCTGCGAAGCCCCAGTCCACCTGGCACAGCATTCCGCGCGACGAGTGGGACACCATGGCGGAGATGGACCCGGTCGCCGAGCTCGCGGAATCCGTGTCCGAGCTGGAGGAGTCGGAGCCCGCACAGCGCGCCGACTACCCGCCCGGCACACCCGCCCAGGGCCGGCCCCCGCACCTGAGCGTCAGCCCCGCCGCCGACCTGGACGCGGAACTCGCCGCGGAACTGCACGTCGGCACCCGTCGCGCGCCCCGCCGGTGACCACACCCGACGCCCGCTCTGGCACGGGCCGACCAGCCGAGCTGTTCTTCGAGGACCTCGTCCCGGGGCTGACCGTCGATCTCGGCGTGGTCACCGTGGACGCCGACGAGATGGTCGCCTTCGCCCGCCGCTTCGACCCGCAGTGGTACCACGTCGACAGCGACCTGGCCGCGGCGAGCCGGCACGGCGGTGTGATCGCCAGTGGCTTCTACACGGTCAGCCTGTTCATGCGCGCGTACGTCGACCACCTGCTGTCCCGGGCCGCCGCGGACGCGTCCCCCGGCCTGGAGGAGCTGCGGTGGCTCGCCCCCGTGCGGGCCGGCGACCGGCTCGCCGTCCGGGTCGACGTGATGGGCGCCCGACCGTCGACCGCCCGTCCCGGGCTCGGCACCGTCAGCCTCACCGGCACCATGCTGCGCCTCGGCCCGGACGACCGGCCGGAGCAGGAGGTGCTGCGGACCCGCTTCCGTGGCTGGTTCGCCGTCCGGCCGGTCGAGGCCGACCCCGCCGAAGCCGAAGCTGTCGGAGCCGCCCCTGTCGGAGCCGCCGCGGCCGACGCTGACCGGCCCGGAGCTGACCGGCCCGGAGCTGACCGGCCCGAAGCTGATCGGCCCGCCGACGGCCCGATCGCGGCGGACCCGTCCGCCGCCGTGCCGTCCGCCGTCGCGCCGTCCGCCGCCGTGCCGCCCACCGCCGCGCCGTCCGACGGCGACCCGACGGAGATCAGCGGCTCCGCCGAGGCGCAACGACACGACTGACCCGCCCCCGACACCGTGGCAGGGGGCGGGTGTCAACCGCACCGGTCAGGTGGTGGTGTCGCGCAGCGACTTGCCGTCCTGCATGTCGGCGAGCATGTCGCGCATCTCGCCATCGCCCAGTGAGTGCTTGTCGTGCTGTGCCTCGACCAACTCGTACAGGGTGGTCTGCACCTTTCCGACGTCCGGCACGTCGGAGAGCACCGACTGGCCGCGCTCACCGGCCGACTCGATGGTGAGCGTGCCGCAGCCGAGCAGACGCTCGACGAAACGCTGGTTCATCGAGTGGTCGTTGACGCGGGCGAGCGGGAGGTCCCGCCGGTCCCGGGAGAAGACACCCTGCTGGAGCAGGACCCGCTCGTTCGTGAACAGGTAGTGGGTGGTGCGCCAGACCAGGAACGGCCACAGCGCGAGCCAGAGCACCGCGACCAGGGCGATCGCCCCGATCACGGCCAGCACGATCGAACCCCCGCTGCCCTCGGGCAACAGGACCACGCCGACCACCACCGCGGCGATGGCCAGCACCAGCACCGCGATCGGCCGGATCAACGCCTTCCAGTGCGGGTGCAGGTGCAGCACGACGTGCTCGTCCTCGGTGAGCACGTCCTCAGGAAACGCCACGGGAACCTCCAACGCGATTTTCTAGACGCGCAGACGGTAAACCCCCCAAGCCCCACCACAACATCCGCCACGCGGCCCCCACCCGTGCTTCCGCGATCTTGCACTTCCGGTCGCCGTTACGCGGCTTTCACCCCTTGTGCCGCGACAGGAAGTGCAAGATCGCGCGGTTGGGGGTGGGGCGGGGTGGGTTAGCGGAGGTGTAGGACGTCGCCGGCTGCCAGGGTTCGGGTTTCGGTGGGGGTGGTGACGATGAGTTGGCCGTCCGGGTCCACTCCGGTGGCGGTGCCGGTCAGGGAGTCGCCGTTGGGGAGCAGGACGCGTACCTCCCGACCGACCGTCGCGCAGGCCGCCAGGTAGGCGTCGCGCAGGCCGCTGGCCACCGCGTCGCCGCCCGCCGAACGCCAACGGTCGTACCAGTCGGCGACCGCCCGCAGCAGCGCCCGCAGCAGCGGATCCCGATCGGTGGCCGCCGCGCCGGCCAGCTGGAGCGAGGTGGCCGGCAGCCCGGTCGGATTCACCGGCAACTCGTCGGCGCGCAGCGTCACGTTGAGCCCGATGCCCAGCACGATCGCCGGCGGTTGGTCCGGCGTACGTCCGGGCACCGCCTCGGCCAGCAC
>NZ_JAGPXZ010001234.1:0-1063 GCF_018070305.1 Micromonospora sp. M51
GCCGCGAAGGCGTCGCCCGCGCCCGTGACGTCCACCACCGCCACCCGACGGGCCGGCGCCACACAGACCGGCGTGGTGCGGTCGACCCAGACCGCGCCGGCCGCGCCGCCCTTCACCACCACCCGCCGAGCCGTCGCCGACAGCACCCGCCCCTGCGCCGCCGGTTCCAGCCCGCCGGCCAGCACGGTGGCCTCGTCCGCGTTGACCAGGAGCAGGTCGATGTCGCGTACCCAACTCAGGAACGCCGCCGCACCGACCCGCCGTAACGGCGCCGCGGAGGCCGCGTCGACGCTGATGGTGAGCCCGCGCTCGCGGGCGGCGGCCAACGCCCGCAGCCCGGCGCCGCGCGACTCGGCGTCCAGCAGGGTGTACGCGGACAGGTGCAGATGCCCCGCGTCGGGCGCCGCCGCGAGGGCCCGCTCGACGTGCGCGGCGCTCAACCGCAGGTTCGCGCCCCGCTGGCTGACCATGGTGCGCTCGTCGTCGGAGGCCAACACGATGACCGTGCCGGTCGGAACCCCTTCGACCCGCTCGATCGCGCAGTCGACGCCCGCCCGGTCGAGCTCGGCCACCCGGTCCCGCCCGGCGTCGTCGTCGCCGACAGCGCCGACGAGCGTGACGTCCACCCGCTGCGCGGCGACCCAGGCGGCGGTGTTGGCCGCCTGCCCGCCACCGCCGAGACTGATCTCGGCCCCGGTGTCCGAACCGGCCGCGAGCGGCCCGGACAGCACGGCGACCACATCGGTGATCACGTCCCCGACGACGAGCACCCGGGCCGGTCGGGTCATGCCGGGACGGCGGTGCTGCGGGCCGCCGAGGCGACCGCGATCCGCGCGGCCAGGTCGGCGTTGCGCAGGATGATCCGCACGTTCACCGCCAGGCTCGCGCCCTCGGTCGACGAGTGGAAGTGCGCGAGCAGGTACGGCGTGACGGCCTTGCCGGTGATCCCGTCGCGCTCCAGCAGGGCCAGACCCTCGGTGAGCGTGCGGTCGTGCAGCTCCGGGTCGCGTTGCTCATCGACCGGCAGCGGGTTGGCGAGGAGCAGCCCGCCGGTGTGCTCGGC
>NZ_JAGPXZ010001235.1:0-1063 GCF_018070305.1 Micromonospora sp. M51
CGTCGAGCTGTCGGTCTTCTGGTGGGGTGACGCCAACCGGGCCGCGCTCACCGAGAAGGCGCTCCAGCTGTACTCGACCCGCAACCCCCGGGTCACCTTCCGGGTCACCTGGCAGGGCGCCGACGGCTACTACGACAGGTTGGCCACCCAGGCGGGCGGCGGGAACGTACCGGACCTGATCCAGATCGACGACGCCATGCTGACGGAGTACACCCGACGTCAGGTCATCCTCGACCTCACCGACCGGCACCTGGATCTTCGGGGCCTGCCGGAGGGCCTGATCCGCTACGGCACGGTGGAGGGGCGGACGATGGCGGTGGCCGCCGGGCAGACCCACGCCGTCGTGGTGTTCAACCGGGACCTGCTGCGGGAGCTGCAGGTGCCGGAGCCACGGGCCGGGATGTCCTGGGCCGACTACATCTCCTGGGCCACCGAGGTCACCGAGGTCAGCGACCGGCGGGTGGCCGGCACCATGGACGGGTCGGGCGACTACCGGGCGCTCTGGCTCTGGCTGCGGGCGCAGGGTGGCGAGTTCTACCGGGGCAACCAGCTCGGCTTCGGCGCGGACGAGCTGATCGCGTGGTTCGAGCTGTGGCAGCGGGCTCGCCGGGCACGGGCCACGCCGAGCGCGGCGCTGGTCGAGCAGGCCGACAGCGGCGAGCCGGCCCGACAGCTGGTGGTGAGCGGGGCGACCGCCGCGTCCTTCGCCTGGTCGCACCAGCTACCGGAGCTGCAACGACTCACCGAGTCGGAGTTGGGCATCGTCGGCTTCCCCGGCCCGCCGGGCGCCCAGTGGGCACGGGCGTCGATGTACTGGGCGGCGTTCCGGGGCACCCGCCACCCGGACACGGTCGCCGACGTCATCAACTTCTTGACCAACAACGGTGAGGTCGGTGCCGTCCTCGGTCACGAGCGTGGGCTCAACGCCAGTTCCGCCGTGCGCCGCTACGCCGAGGGCAGCATCACCGACGCTGCCCAGCGACGTGCCGCCGCGTTCGGCACCAGCATCGCCGACCTGCTCGGGCCGGCGCCCGCGCCGCCGCCGAGGGGGCACGCCAAGGTG
>NZ_JAGPXZ010001236.1:0-1058 GCF_018070305.1 Micromonospora sp. M51
CTCGGCTCGCTGCGGGCGGCCGGTCACCACTACCGCACCGTCAAGCAGGAACTCCGTGACAACCTCCTCGCCCGGATGCGCTCCGGCGAGACCCGTTTCCCCGGCATCGTCGGCTATGACGACACAGTGCTGCCCGAGGTCGAGCGGGCGTTGCTCGCCGGGCACGACATGGTGCTGCTCGGCGAGCGCGGCCAGGGCAAGACCCGGCTGATCCGCTCGCTGGGCGCTTTGCTCGACGAGTGGACCCCGGTGCTGCCCGGCTCGGTGCTCAACGAGCACCCGATGCACCCGCTCACCCCGGCGTCCCGCGCCCAGGTCGCCGAGGCCGGCGACGAGCTGCCGATCGGCTGGCTGCACCGTTCGATGCGGTACGGCGAGAAGCTGGCCACCCCGGACACCAGCGTCGGCGACCTGATCGGTGACGTCGACCCGATCCGCATCGCCCAGGGTCGTACCCTCGGCGACCCGGAAACCATCCACTTCGGGTTGGTGCCGCGCACCAACCGGGGCATCTTCGCCGTCAACGAGCTGCCCGACCTGGCCGAGCGCATCCAGGTGGCGCTGCTCAACGTGCTGGAGGAGCGGGACATCCAGGTTCGCGGCTACCAGCTGCGGCTGCCACTGGACCTGCTCCTGGTGGCCAGCGCCAACCCGGAGGACTACACCAACCGGGGCCGGATCATCACCCCCCTCAAGGACCGGTTCGGCGCGGAGATCCGCACCCACTACCCGGTCGACCTGGAGTTGGAGCTGGCGCTGATCCGTCAGGAGGCGGACCTGGTCGCCGAGGTGCCGGAGCACGTGCTGGAGGTGCTGGCCCGCTTCGCCCGCGCCGTGCGGGAGTCGCCGTCGGTGGACCCGCGCTCCGGTGTCTCCGCCCGGTTCGCCATCGCCGCCGCCGAGACGGTGGCCGGTGCCGCGCTGCGGCGCGCCGGTCTGCTCGCCGCCTCCAGCACCCCGGACGGGCGTCCCGAGGCCGCCGTTGCCCGCGTCGGTGACGCGGTGTCGGTGACCAGCACGCTGCGCGGCAAGGTCGAGTTCGAGAGCGGTGAGGAGGG
>NZ_JAGPXZ010001237.1:0-1057 GCF_018070305.1 Micromonospora sp. M51
TGTCGACGTGCAGGATCGGGCTGGCGGAGTCGTCGGCGTCCGGCCCGAAGCGCGGATCGTCGCCCCGGGGCAACGACTGACTGCGGCCCATCCCGGCAGGTTAACCCGGGGGTACGACACCACCATCGGCCAGTGGGCCGAACCGCCCCCGGGTCAGCCCCGGACGACCAGCAACGGCACTGTCAGCTCGGCGGCGGTGTCCGACCCGTGGTAGGCCACCAACTTCGACGCCATCGGCCGCTCGGTACGGCTGGCCATGACCGCGTACGTGTCGTTGCAGGTCACCACCACGTCGCCGACGCGGCCCAGGTGTTCCTCGGGCACCGGCCCGAACCAGCCGGTGGCCACCACCTCGTCGCGGGTGCGTACCCGGGCCGTGGCGCCCAGCACCGCCGACCAGGCGGCCAGCACGTCCTCGGTCGCGCCCGGCTCGGTGTGCAGGTAGCGGACCCGGGCCTCGCCGGCCACCAGCCGCACACCGGCCCGCAGCCGCGGATCGGTGTCCAGGTCGAAGCGGTGCGCGGCGGGAATGTCGAGCTGACCGTGGTCGGCGGTGACCAGCAACGCCGCGTCCGGGGGCAGCCCGTCGACCAGCCGGGCGAGCAGGGCGTCCACCTCGGCGGCGGCGACCCGCCAGGGCTCCGAGTCGACGCCGTAGACGTGGCCGTACCGGTCCAGGTCGGCGTGGTAACCGGAGACCAGGGTCGGCCCGGAGCCGGTGGCCAGCGCGGCCAGCATGGCGGCGGCCACCGCGTCTCCGCCGGCGGCGCCCCGGAAGTCGCCACCCCGGTTGGCGGCGACTGTCAACCCGCTGCCGCCGAACTCCGGCCGACTCACCACTGTCGTCGTCACCCCGGCGGCGCGGGCCCGCTCCAACTGGGTGGGCACCGGCTGCCAGCGCAGCGGCGACGGATCGGCGGCCCAGTCCGTGTGGGTGAGCACCCGATCGGTGCCGGGCACCCGGACGGTGAAGCCGAGCACCCCGTGCGCGCCCGGCGCGACACCGGTGCCCAGCGACACCAGGCTGGTCGGGGTGGTGGACGGGAAACCGGCGATC
>NZ_JAGPXZ010001238.1:0-1055 GCF_018070305.1 Micromonospora sp. M51
CGCCACGAAGTAGGCCACACCGTAGGGGACGGAGTCGTGCAGCAACTCGCCGCGCCACGGTGAGCCGGCCGCGCGGGCCGCGCCGGCCAGCACCTGCCAGGGGGCGCGACCGGCGGCCTTCAGCTCCGCCGACACCACCGGGTCGAGGTCGAGCAGGGCGTCCAGGTCCGCGGCGGCCAGCGCCGCGGCAACCCCCTGGTCGTACGGGAGGGCACGCGCGTCGTCGTACCCGGGTGCCTTCTCTCCCCGGCAGGCCGACCCGTCCCCCAGCACCAGCGCCGCCACCCGGTCACCCGCGGCGTCGACCTGCTCGGCGAGCGCGGCCAGCTCGGCCGGGCCGGCGTCGGTGGCCACCTGCACGGCGGTCACCGGGACCCGAGGGTTGTGGCGACTCAGCAGCCATGCGCCGATGGTCAGGCTCAACGGCAGCACCGCGCCCCGGTCGGGCTGGCCGGGCACCAGCGGCACGTCCAGGTCGACGCCCCAGGGCTGGAGGGACCCGGTCGCCGGGGTGCGGATCGGGCCGGTCACCGGGCCGGTGCCCAGCAGCACCACGATGTCCGGGTCGGTGGCCAACAGCCGGCGTACGGCGGTGTCACAGGCCGCCCGCAGATCGTCCAGCTCGGGGGCCGCTGACCCGGCCACCTCGGGCACGAGCAGGGGCGGATGCGGGCAGACGGCGGCGGCGACCAGTGGCACCCTGTCACCGTAGCGGGAATCCCCGGTGCGTCTCCGCGCCGATCCGGTCATTCGGCCCCTAGGACACCGTATGGTCACGGTCGGCGATAGGCGCTCGACGCGGACCGGGTGAGACCTGTGACAATGCCGGAAGTAACTTGGCTGCGCCGTGGCGGCGACGGGGGTTCGTTCCCTCGACGCCGGGAGAACGAGGATGGGCACATGAGCGACTGGACTGCCTTCGGACGGGTGGACGCGGACGGCACCGTGTACGTCAAGACCACCGAGGGCGAGCGGGTGGTCGGATCCTGGCAGGCGGGTGCGCCGGAGGAAGGTCTGGCACACTTCGCGCGCCGCTTCGCCGATCTGGTCACCGA
>NZ_JAGPXZ010001239.1:0-1055 GCF_018070305.1 Micromonospora sp. M51
GGCTGATCGGACGGGTCAGACGAGCTGGCCGCCGATGACGGAGAGCAAGCGCAGCTTCTCGTCGCTGGGCGACCCGGGCACGGCGGTGAAGACCAACAGCGTCTGCGACTGGTCCGGGTCGACGAGTGTCTGGCAGTGCAGCTCCAACGCCCCGACCTCCGGGTGCGCGAAGTGCTTGGGCGGGCAGTAGCCGGCCGGCACCGGGTGTTCGCGCCACAGCCGCGCGAACTCGACGCTCCGGGCCAGCAGGTCGTCGACGAGCGCGGCGGCCCGTGACCCGCGCCCGTCACGGGTGTACGCGGCGTGCAGGTGCGCCACGAGCAGGCGGCTCTGCGTCTGGTGGTCCTGCGCCGGGTGCAGCTGCCGTGCCGCCGGGTCGGTGAACCAGCGGTGGTGGGCGCTGCGCGCCAGGCCGGTGTACCGGGTCTCGTCACCGAGCAGCGCGACGGCCGGCGCGGTCTGCGCCAGGGTCTCGCCCAGGTGGTTCACCACCTGGGCCGGGGTGTCGTGCATCCGGTCGAGGATCCGCATCATGCCCGGGTTCACGTGATCGGCGCGCAGCGCCCGACGCGGAACCGCGTGCCCGGCGAGCTGGAACAGGTGGTCCCGTTCGGCGAGGGAGAGTCGCAGGCCACGAGCGAGCGCGGCGAGCATCTGCTCCGAGGGGTGCGGCCCACGCTGCTGCTCCAGCCGGCTGTAGTAGTCGGTGGACATCCCGCTCAACGCGGCGACCTCCTCGCGCCGGAGCCCTCCGGTGCGTCGGCGCGGGCCCCGGGGCAGCCCGACGTCCTCGGGCTGTAGGGCCTCGCGGCGGGTGCGCAGGAAGCTCGCGAGTTGGGCGCGGTCCACGATGACTCCGATCGGCAGGTGCCGGGAAACGACCCGGCACATCGAGCGCAACAGCACACCCCCAACCCCGTGTTCCCTCCGCCCCACCCCCCCCCACCCCACCCCCTTCGCGATCTTGCGGTTTCTGTCGGGACATGAGGTGCGTTTCGCCTCATTCCGACGACCGAAAGTGCAAGATCGGCGGGATCAACGGGGTGGGGTGGGGG
>NZ_JAGPXZ010001240.1:0-1050 GCF_018070305.1 Micromonospora sp. M51
GGTCGTGGTGCCCGACGCACGGGACCTCGACCGGCTCGACGCCGCGCTCACCACAGTGCTCGGCCCGGGGCGGCACGTCAGCCTCTCCGCGGCCCTCGGCCCGGCCCGGCGGTACCGGGCGTTCCTCGCCGCTCGCCGGGGCCAGGTGCCGGTGGTGATCGGCACCCGGGCGGCGATGTTCGCCCCGGTGGCCCGACTCGGCCTCGTCGCCATCTGGGACGACGGTGACGACCTGCACTCCGAGCCCCGGGCGCCCTACCCGCACGCCCGCGACGTGCTGCTCACCCGCGTCCACCTCGCCGAGGCCGGCGCGCTGGTCGGCGGGTACGCCCGCACGGCCGAGGGGCAGCTGCTGGTGGAGACCGGTTGGGCGCGGGAGGTGGTCGCCGACCGGAGCACCGTGCGGGCGCGGGTCCCGGCCATCGCGCCGACCGGGGACGACCCCCAACTGGCCCGTGACCCCGGGGCGGCCACCGCCCGACTGCCCAGCCTGGCCTGGACGGCCGCCCGCGACGCGCTCCGCCAGGACCTGCCGGTGCTGGTGCAGGTGCCCCGACGTGGCTACCTGCCGTCGATCTCCTGCGCCGAGTGCCGCACTCCGGCCCGCTGCGTGCACTGCTCCGGCCCGCTCGCGCTGCCCTCCGCCGGCGGCACCCCGGCCTGCCGGTGGTGCGCCCGGGTGGCGGCCGCGTACGCCTGCCCGCAGTGCGGTGGGCGGCGGCTGCGGGCCGCGGTCACCGGCGCCCGGCGCACCGCCGAGGAGCTGGGCCGGGCGTTCCCCGGCGTCCCGGTGCGCACCTCGGGGCGCGAGGAGGTGCTGACCGACGTACCCGGTGGTGCCGCCCTGGTGGTGGCCACGCCGGGCGCCGAGCCGGTCGCCGAGGGAGGCTACGGCGCGGTGCTGCTGCTCGACTCGTGGGCCCTGCTGACCCGGGCCGACCTGCGCGCCGGTGAGGAGGCGCTGCGCCGCTGGCTGGCGGCGCTGAGCGGCACCAAACGCCGGCTGGCGCGGGAGGACCCCGCGCTGGTCGACAACTGCCACCAGCTCGC
>NZ_JAGPXZ010001241.1:0-1049 GCF_018070305.1 Micromonospora sp. M51
ACCAGCAGACCCGTCTCGGCAATCCGGTCGAAGAGCGCGGCGTTGCCCATCGGGTACGGGCGGTCGAGGCCGCAGGCGAGCACCGCGACGGTCAGACCGCCAGCGGTGAGGGCGCCCCGGTGGGCGGCGGCGTCGATGCCGAACGCGCCACCGGACACGACAGTCCAGTCCCGCTCCGCCAACCCGTACCCCAGCTCCGTCGCGACGTGCTGCCCGTAGCCGGTGGCGGCCCGGGCCCCCACCACCGCCACCGAGCGGTCCAGGGCTTCGCCGAGCGGCCAGCTTCCGCGTACCCAGAAGCACAGCGGCGGGGCGGTCTCGGCGTCCACCCGGCGGCTGACGTCCGGCAGCCGCAACGTGGTCAGGCCGGCGACCGGGGTCGGCCACTCCTCGTCGTCCGGGGTGACCAGCCGGGCGCCCAGTCGGTCCGCCCGCTCCAGAGCCTCGGCCGCCACCGCCCGCGCGTCGCCGGCCGCCGAACGTGCGGCGACGGTGGTGTGCAGCCAGCCGTCCGGGCTGCCGCCGTCGAGCAGCAGGTCCAGGGTCGCCACCGGGCCGTGCCGTTCGACCAGCCGGTGCACGGCGCGCGTGCCCGGCTCCGCCAACCAGGTCAGGGCGACCCGGGCCAGCCTGCGCTCATCCTCGGCGTTCACGCCGCCTCCCCCGTCCGTAGTTGCAGGGCTTCCCGGACGTCGTCCTGGTCCGGTCGGTCGCGGCCGTCCAGATCGGCGATGGTCCAGGCCATCCGGATCACCCGGTCGAAGCCGCGCGCCGACAGCGAGCCGGAGTCGAGCCGGCCACGCAGCTCGACGGTGACCCGGGCCGGCAGTCGCCACGGCGGTCTGCGCAGGTACGGGCCGTCCACCTCGGCGTTGAGCCGCCGGCCGAGGTCGGCCCAGCGATCGGCCGCCGCCTGGCGGGCCGCCGCCACCCGGGTGGCGACCGTCGCCGACGGCTCGACGCCACCGTCGGTCGCCATCAGCTCGGCCGCCCGTACCGGCATCAGTCGCACCTGGACATCGATCCGGTCGAGCAGCGGACCGGACAGT
>NZ_JAGPXZ010001242.1:0-1044 GCF_018070305.1 Micromonospora sp. M51
GCGCGATCGGTACGCGCGTGTCGGGCCCGGAGCCCAGCACCATCGCTGCGGCCGGCGTTCCATCCAACTCCGCGATGAACGGGGCGTTCTCGGTCAGGTAGCGATCGACCTGCTCGACCCTCGCGGGCTGCGTGGAGAACGGCGTCGTGCCCCACTGCTCGGTGTTGCCCCGGTCGTTCATCCAGGCCACCGCGGAGTCCAGCATGGCCAGGACGGCAGGCGCGTCGGCGGGGCTGCCACCCCTGATGTGTACGCCGTGGCTGGTGTCGTTCATGGCGGAATGGTAGTCCGTGGCTGGTGGATCACGACCGTGGTCGTCAGCCGGTCGGGCTGCCGCCCTCGGGGCCGCGATCCGGAGAGGCCAGGTTCCGATCGATCGCCGCCAACAGGCGTTCGAGGGCCGTTCGGTCGCTGTCGGTGAGGCCGCGAAGGATGGCCGCCTCGTTGGCCAGATGCTCCTCGATGAGCCGGTCGGTCAATGCCACACCCGCCGGAGTCAGCCCGACCACTCTGCCGCGCGCGTCGGCCGTGGAGACCGAGCGGGACACGAGTCCGCGGGCGATCAGTCGGTCCACCCGCTTGGTCACCGCCCCGGTGGTGACGAGCATCCGTTGGCTCAACTGCCCCGGGGTGAGCGTGTACGGCTCGCCCTCGCGGCGCAGCGCCGCGAGCACGTCGAAGTCGCCGTTGCCGAGGTCCGCGGCGGCGAACGGCGGTCGCAGGGCCGCGTCGAGCGCGGCGGCCAACTGTTGGATGCGACCGATGATCAGCAGCGGAGTGGGGTCGAGGTCTGGTCGTTCGCGACCCCACTGGCCGACGATGTCGGCGATCCGGTCGTCATCCACTGTTGCATCTTACCTTCCACGGAAGATAAATTATCTTCCGTGGAAGATAACGTGACGTCAACGTCCGCCCCGGTAGCCATCACCTACGTGGATCCGTCCTGCCCGTTCGCCTGGATCACCTCACGCTGGCTCATGGAGGTCGCGAAGATGCGGCCGCTCACCCTGCGGTTCGAGGTGATGAGCCTCTCGGTGATCTACG
>NZ_JAGPXZ010001243.1:0-1042 GCF_018070305.1 Micromonospora sp. M51
GGTGAGTCATCACGCTCATCAGGACGTCTGTTCCCCGGCCAGCGCGGAGCCAGCCGACGCCGGGCAGGGATCGACCTGACTCAGTCATAGATCGCCTCCACCAACCACTGCCCCGACTCCACGGCCAGCAGCAGGGCAGCACCGTCGGCCAGGCTGACCTGGAACCGGGCCCGGCGGCGGGCCTCGGCCGGCGCCCACCAGCGCTCGTCCACCGGCCACGGCCCGGCCCAACCCACGATCTCCGCTGGCTGACCGGTGCCGACCACCAGTCGGGCGGGCGCGGCGCTCACCGCCAACCGCGCGCTGATCACCACCGGCTCGCCAGCGGCGTCGTGCACGGTCGCGGCGAGCGGACTGGGCAGCACCACGGCGGGCGCGGGCGGCGGCAGCCGGCCCGGCCACGGCGGGGTGCCCTCACCAGCCCTCGCGCCGGCCGGCGGGCCGGGCCGGGCCGGGAGTCGTTCGTCGCCCCACGGCACCAGTCGCACCTGGTCGGCCGGAGAACGCCCACCACCGAGCACCGCGGTGACCACCGCTTCCGGGCCGAGGATGCCCTGCACCCGGCTCAGCGCCCGGTGCGCGCGTTCCCGCTCCTCGCCGGTCTCCCCCCAGAGACCGGCCTGCAGACCGGCCTGGGCGATCACCCCGTCCGGGACCAGTCGCAGCCGGATGATGCCGGCGGTCGGCCGGGCCGCGCGGGCACCGGCACGACCGTTGCTGCCGGAGAGCCACCCGTCGAGCTGCCAGCGCACCCGGTCGGCGATGGCCGCGGCGGTGAGCAGGCCATCGTGCCGCCACACCCGGTGCAGCTCCTGCCCGTGCTCGGTGACCGCCTCGATGCCGAGCCGGGTGCAGGCCAGCCCGTGCCCGGCCAGCCGCTCGTGCAGCTGCTCGGCCAACGCCCGGGCCACGAACGCCGCCGCGTCGACCCGGTCGATCGGCTCGTCGTGCTCCGAGGTCACCGTCAGGTCGGCCGGCGGCTGTCGGACGGCGAGTGGGCGGTGGTCCCGCCCGGCGGCCAGCCGATGGGCCAGCGCACCGT
>NZ_JAGPXZ010000125.1:0-11293 GCF_018070305.1 Micromonospora sp. M51
CGCCGTACCCGGAGTGGTCCTTCTCGGAGAAGCGCAGCGGCACCAGCCCGGGGCCCTGGAAGCCACCCTTCTGCACGGCGTCCAGCACCTTCTCCCGGGTGAGGTCCTTGCCGGCGGCGAGCAGCACCTGCACGAAGAGGTACCCGACCGACATGCCGTAGACGGTGTTGCCGTCGAACGGCGCGTCCCCGTTGTGCTCCTTGTTGATCTTCGCGAAGAGCTGGATCCACGGGTTCGCGGTGTCGTTCTGCATCGGCAGGTAGTTGGTGCCGACCATGCCCTCCAGCAGCGGCGCGGCGGCGCCGAGCTGCTTGGCCAGGGTCGGGTGGTCGGCGCCGACGTTGGAGACCAGCCACTGCGGCTTGAAGCCCAGCCGTGCGGCGGTGCCGATGGAGAGGGCGGTGAAGCCGGGCACCGTGGCGAGCACGACGACCTGGCAACCGGCCGCCTTGAACGCGCCGATCTGCGGCGCCACGTTGGTGTTGCTGGTGACGTACGTCTGCTTGACCGCCACGGCCGACGCGCCGAGCACCTTCTCCACGCCGACCAGGCTGTCCCGGCCGAAGTCGTCGTCCTGGCCGAGGAAGCAGACCTTCTGACCAGTCAGGTTCGTCTTCGCGTAGGTGGCGAGGATCTTGCCCTCGACCGTGTAGTCCGGGTTGAACCCGAACGTGCCCGGATACTTGTCGGGCTGGTCCCAGCTGCGGCTGCCCGAGGCGACGAAGAGATCCGGCACGCGGTTGCTCTTGAGGAAGTCGAGCACCCCGGTGTGCGTCGGCGTACCCAGACCATTGAGGACGGCGAAGACCTTGTCCTGCAGGACGAGCTGACGGACCACCTGCTGGGTGTTCGCCGGGTTGTAGCCGTCGTCCATGATCTTGTAAGTGATCTTGCGGCCGTGTACACCGCCGTTGGCGTTGACGTAGTCGAAGTACGCCTTCGTCGCCGGGGCGATCTTCGAGTAGCCGGCCGAGGCCGGCCCGGTCAGCGGCATGTGGGTGCCGACGGTGATCTCGGTGTCGGTGACGCCCGGCACCGGCGCCCCGCCGGAGCCGGGGCCGTCGTCACCGCCGCAGCCGGCCACGGCGATGAGCAGGGCAAGGGTGCTGGCGATCGCGAGGCCGCGATGCGCTTTACGGTGCATGGGAAACACCGACCTTTCTCGGTCCGGTTGTCTGGGGAACGGTGTGGTGGTGGGGCGCCCGGCCGAGGCCGGACCGAGGGACAGCTCAGGAACGCCGGGTCGGCCGCCTTGCCAGCAGAGCCCGGCCGAGACGCGACAGCAGACCCTGCACACCGCCCGGGGCGGCGATCATGACGACGATCAGGGTGAGTCCGAAGATCGCCAGCGGGAGGTTGCCCTCCAGCCGCTGCGCCACCGCGGGCGAGAGCGTCAGCAGCTCGGTCAGCGAGTGGGTGAGATCGGGCAGGGCGACCAGCAGGACCGCCCCCCACAGCGCGCCGCTCAGTCGACCCAGGCCACCGATCACCACCGCCATCAGCAGGAACAGCGACAGGGTCAGCGAGAACGCCCCGGGTGAGACGCTCTGCGCGAGCACCGCCAGCAGCGCGCCGCCGAGCCCGGCGGTGGCGGCGCTGACCACGAACGCGAGGACCTGGGTGCGGGCCACGTGGATACCGGCGAGGCGGGCCGCCACCTCGTCGTCGCGGACCGCCCGGAAGGTCCGCCCGTACCGGCTGCGGATCAGGTTCGCCAGCAGCAGCAACGCCAGCAGGGTGGCCGCGCCGGTGACCCAGAGCTGCCACCGCTCGTACGGGAAGTACGCGCCGAGCGACAACGGCGGCGGCTCCACCGGCACCGACAACCCCTGCTCGCCGTTGAACACGCCGTCGAAGGTGACGGCCAGCGCCGGCACCACCACGGCCACGGCGAGAGTGACCCCGGCCAGGTAGGGGCCGCGCAGCCGGGCCGCGGCCACCCCGACCACCGCGCCGACCGCCACCGTGCTGACGACCGCCGCCGCCAGCGAGAGCGGCAACAGCCAGCCGCCGGTCATCCCCCGGTCGGCGAACGCGGTCTGGCACAGCGCCACGGTGTACGCACCGGTGGCCATCAACGCGCCGTGCCCGAGCGACAGTTGACCGTTGAGCCCGGTGAGGACGGTCAGCCCGGCGGTCGCGCAGAAGTAAGCGGCCACCGTGGCGAGCTGGAAGTTGCGGAACGGCTCCACGGAGTAGCTGACCGCCACCAGCAGCAACCCGGCGGCGAGCACGACCGCCAGGTGACGCAGCAGGGTCGAGCCGCGCCGACGGTCGGCCGGTCGGCCCGCCCCGACGAGCTGCTGTTTCGGCGGCACCGCCGCCCTGGTGGCGCTCACACCCGCCTCGCCGCGACCGGGGCGAACAGCCCACCGGGCCGGACCAACAGCACCGCCAGCAGCAGGACCAGCACCGCGAGCGGCGTCAGGTCGCTGCCGGCGTAGCCACTCACGTAGGAGAGCAGCAACCCCACCACCAGGCCGCCGACCACCGCCCCCGGTGGACTGTCCAGCCCGCCGACCACCGCCGCGGTGAACGCCGAGACGAACACCAGGTCCATCGCGTGCGGGTGCAGGCCCAACTCGGTCGGAAGAACCAGCATGGCGGCCAGCGCGCCCACCCCGGAGGCGAGCGCCCAGCCGAGAGTCAGCATCCCACCCACGTTGACCCCGAGCAGCCGGGACACCTCGGGGGCGAAGGCCGCCGCGCGCATCCGCAACCCCACCGGGGTACGGGCGAACAGCCAGGCCAGGCCACTGACCACCACGCCGATCGTGGCGAAGACGAACAGGTCGTACGGGGACAGCACGGCCACCCCGCCCACGGTGAGGGCGGACCGGCTGAACGGGGCCTGCGCGGGGCGGAACTCGCTGCCGTACACCATGCCCAGCACGGCCTGGATCAGCAGCACCAGCCCGAGCGCGACGATCACCGGGTTCAGCGGTGAGGCGTGATCGACGTGCCGCATCACCACCCGGTCCACCAGCGCGCCGAGCAACAGGCCGGCGACGATCGCGACCACGAAGCCCAGCCAGTACGAGCCGGTCGCGGTGCTGACGGAGTAGGCGACGTACGCGGCGGCGACGGCCATCGCCCCCTGGGCGAAGTTGACGACCCGCGCCGCCCGCCAGATGAGCACCAGGGCCAACGCGAACGCGGCGTACACCGCGCCCCGGGACAGGCCGTCGACGGTGAGGAAGACGAAGCGGTCCAACAGTCCTCCCTCCGGGGGACGAGGTGGTGGTCAGAAACCGAGGTACGCGTGGCGCAGGTCGACGTCGTCGCGCAGTTGCGCCGCCGGTGCGGCGATCACCACCCGACCGAGGGACATCACGACGCCCTGGTCGGCGACGGCGAGCGCGCTGCGCACGTTCTGCTCGACGAGCAGGACGGTCAGGCCGGTGCTGTCGCGCAGTTGGCGGAGCAGGGCCATGGTCCGCGCGACCACCCGTGGCGCCAGGCCGAGGGACGGCTCGTCCAGCAGCAGCAGACGGGGTCGGCCGACCAGGGCCCGACCGAGCGCGAGCATCTGCCGCTCACCCCCGGAGAGCTGGTGACCCAGGTGCCGACGGCGTCGGGCCAGTGGCTCGAAGAGCTGGTAGACCTCGTCGAGAGCCCGTCCCGCGTCGGCCCGGTCACGCCGCCACAACCCGCCGAGCCGCAGGTTCTCGTCAACGGTCAGCTCGCTGATCACGCCCCGGCCCTCCGGGACGTGCGCCATCCCGCGACGGACGAGCTGCTCCACCGGCGTACCCCGAAGGTCCTCCCCGGCCAGCAGCACCTGGCCGGCGGTCGGGCGGATCATGCCGGACAGCGCGCGCAGCAGAGTGGTCTTGCCGGCGCCGTTGGCGCCGACCACAGCGGCGATCGTGCCGGCCGGGACGGTGAGGTCGATGGCCCGCAGCACGGGCGCGGCGCCGTAACCGGCGGCCAGCCCCCGCACGACGAGCAGGTCGGTCCCGGTCACCGTGCCGCCTTTCGTTGGCGACTGCGGGGCTCGCAAACCCGGCTCACTCCTCGCGCTCACACCGTGCCGCCTTTCGTTCGCGACTGCGGGGCTCGCAAACCCGGCTCACTCCTCGCGCTCACGGGGAGACCTCTTCCTCGACGGTGGCACCGAGGTACGCGTCGGTGACCGCGGGGTCGTCGCGGACCTCGTCCGGGGTGCCGGCGGCGATGACCCGGCCGAAGTCGAGCACCACGATCTCGTCGCAGACGGCCATCACCAGATCCATGTGGTGCTCGACCAGGAGCACCGCACAGGGATCGGTGTCCCGCCGGGGCAGTTGCCGGACCAGCTCCGCCAGCTCGGCGATGTCGTCGGCGCCGAGGCCACCGGCCGGCT
This sequence comes from Micromonospora sp. M51, assembly GCF_018070305.1. NCBI lineage: Bacteria > Bacillati > Actinomycetota > Actinomycetes > Micromonosporales > Micromonosporaceae > Micromonospora > Micromonospora sp. M51. The sequence continues at coordinate 4,346 of NZ_JAGPXZ010000125.1, forward strand.
CGTCGAGCAGCAGCAGCCGGGGCCGGGCGGCGAGCGCGCGGGCCAGGGCCACCCGCTGACGTACCGCGAAGGGCAGGGTGCCCGGCGCGGCCTCGGCGTGCCCGGCGATGCCCAGCTCGTCGAGGATGGCCAGGGCGTCGCCGCGCAGCCGGCGCTCGTCGCGGTCGCTGGCCGGCAGCCCGAGCAGCGCCGGGACGAAGCCGGCACGGGCGGTGTGCGACGCGCCGGTCATCACGTTCTCCACCACGCTGAGCCCGGCGAAGAGCCCGGTGCCCTGCAGGGTCCGGGCGATGCCGAGCCGGGTCAGCCGGTGCGGTCGGGGCCGCAGCGGCCGGCCGTCGAGGGTGAGCGAGCCCGTCTCCGGCGCGACGAAACCACAGATCACGTTGAAGAGCGTGGTCTTGCCGGCGCCGTTGGGCCCGATCACGCCCACCACCCGGTTGGGTGGCACCCGCAGGGACACGTCGTCGAGGGCGGTGAGGCCGCCGAAACGGACGCCGATGTGGTGCAGTTCGAGGCCGCGCTCCATCACCCATCCCTCTGTCGTGGCGGGTGTTTATTTACACTCGCAGTGTACGTTTCTCGGGTATGGCGTCAAGACCTTCAATGCTCCCGCGCGCAGGTGGACGGGGCGGCCGCCAACGGCGACCGCCCCGGTGACCGCCGTCAGGCGCTCGGACAGGTGTTGCGGTACTCCTGGATGGCCGAACCGCTCGGGCCGGGGCAGAGGAACTGCTCGTAGCGGGTGTCGTCGTCGACGAACCGCTTCAACCAGGCCACCATCTGCCGGGCGGTCGGCGTGTTGGTGGTCTGCGGGAAGAAGTGGCTCGCCCCGTTCAGCTCCAGGTACGCCTTCTCCGCCGAGGCCGGGATGCTGTTGTAGAAGGGCACCGAGTGCGTCGCCACCGGCGCGACGCTGTCGCTCTCCCCACCGATGATCAGGGTCGGCACCCGCAGCTCGGACCAGCTCTTGTCCAGGTTCCACGGCGCCAGTGGCACCGCTGCCTGCAACGAGGGCCGCGACGAGGCGGCCTCCAGGCTGCCCCCGCCACCCATGGAGTGGCCGGCCACAGCGAGTCGGCTGCTGTCGATCCGGGTCCGCACCGAGCTGCGTTCGGTGAGGTAGTCCAGCGCGGCGAGCAGCTGCCGGCCCCGGCTGTCCGGCTGGTCCAGCCGGGTGTTGGTCTCGATGCCGATCACCACGAAGCCGTGCGAGGCGATGCGCGGTCCGAGCCAGCTGATGCTCGACCAGCTGGCGGTGTAGCCGGGCGAGATGGCGATGGCGCCGAAGGTGCCCTCGCTGGTGCTGGTCGGGTAGTAGATGACGCCGCCGCCGAAGCCGGTGACGCTCAGCGAGGACACGCTCTGCGAGGCCGTGGCGAACGGGCCGCGACTGGCCTCCAGGATCGCGGTGGTCGGGGCCGGGCCCCGCTCGTACGGGCTCGCGGCCTGGGCGGCACCGGCCGAGCCGGCCACGACGCCGCCGGCGGCCAGGACGGCGGCCAGAGCGAACCGGGCTACGACGGAACGGGGACGGGTGGTGGTTGGTGAGGACACGTCGGGCACTCCCTAGAGTCGAGGGATATCGACGTGTGTCAGTTTCAGCCGCTCCGGCGGTCCCGGCATCGGCGAAATCACCAGTCCCCGCGAAGGATGCCGCGCCCAGATGTGTTTCGACCCTCTGACCAGGGGTAGCAGGGCAGGCGCCTGCCCGTACACGCGCCATGGAGAGGGTTCGTTCAGTGGATTCCAGCAAGCCCGCCGAGGCGGTCAAGAACGCCGTGAAGACCGCCTCAGGAAAGATCGCCGACGCCCTCACCCCGGACGTCCCCGGTGCGCCGGGGAGCGCGCCACCGCCCGTCGAGGAGCCGACGACGCCGCACGAGCCGCTGCCGCCGAAGCCGGAACAGGGGGCACCGCAGACGCGGACGCCGACCGGGGCGGAAACCGGCGCGCCGACGACCGCGAACGGTCAGCAGGGGGCGTACCTCACGACCGCGAACGGGGCGCGGCTGCGCGACACCGACCACTCGCTCAAGGCCGGCCCGCGCGGCCCGGTGCTCCTGCAGGACCACCACCTCCGCGAGAAGATCACGCACTTCGACCACGAACGCATCCCGGAGCGCGTGGTGCACGCCCGGGGCGCCGGCGCGCACGGCGTCTTCACCGCGTACGGCACCGCCGAGGCGGTCACCCGGGCCGGCTTCCTCAAGAAGGGGCGCGAGACCGAGGTCTTCGTCCGCTTCTCCACGGTGCTCGGTTCGCGAGGCTCGGCCGACACGGTCCGCGACACCCGCGGCTTCGCCACGAAGTTCTACACCGACGAAGGCACCTTCGACCTGGTCGGCAACAACATGCCGGTCTTCTTCATCCAGGACGCCATCAAGTTCCCGGACATCATCCACGCCGGCAAGCCGCATCCGGACCGGGAGATCCCGCAGGCGCAGAGCGCCCACGACACCTTCTGGGACTTCGTGTCGCTGCACACCGAGGCGCAGCACCACACCATCTGGAACATGTCCGACCGAGGCATCCCCCGTTCGTACCGGACGATGGAGGGCTTCGGCGTGCACACCTTCCGGCTGGTCAACGAGGCCGGGGAGACGGTGCTGGCCAAGTTCCACTGGAAGCCCAAGCTGGGTGTGCACTCGCTGACCTGGGAGGAGGCGCAGCTGCTCGGCGGCATGGATCCGGACTTCCACCGCCGCGACCTCTACGACGCCATCGAGGCCGGCGCGTACCCCGAGTGGGAGCTGGGCATCCAGGTCTTCCCGGACACTCCCGAGGAGACCTTCGCCGGCATCGACCTGCTGGACCCGACGAAGATCGTGCCGGAGGAGCTGGCCGAGGTGCAGCCGATCGGACGGCTGGTGCTCAACCGGACGCCGACGAACTTCTTCGCCGAGACCGAGCAGGTCGCCTTCCACCTGGGCCACCTGCCGCCGGGCATCGACGTCACCAACGACCCGCTGCTGCAGGGCCGGCTCTTCTCGTACCTCGACACGCAGCTCACCCGCCTGGGCGGGCCCAACTTCACGCAGATCCCGATCAACCGCCCGCACGCCGCGGTGAACGACATGCTGCGCGACGGCTTCCACCAGCACGCCGTGCACGCGGGCGTCGCGCCGTACCGGCCGAACTCGCTCGACGGCGGCAACCCGTTCCCCGCCGGGGACGCCGAGCACGCCTTCGTCGACGTGCCGGTCACGGTGGCGGAAGCGCCGAAGGTACGCGCCAACCCCGCCTCGTTCGACGACCACTACAGCCAGGTCCGCCTGTTCTGGCTGAGCATGTCGCCGGTCGAGAAGGAGCACATCATCCGGGCGTACACCTTCGAGCTGGGCAAGTGCTACCACCAGGCGATCAAGGAGCGTCAGCTGCAGAGCCTGGCCAACATCGACCCGGTGCTGTGTGAGCAGGTCGCCACCGGCCTGGGTCTGCCCGCGCCGCAGCCGAGCGTGCCGCTGGCCGACGTCGCGCCCAGCCCGGCGCTGTCGCAGGTCGGCCGGGAGTGGCCCGGCGACGGCCGTACCGTCGGGATCGTCGTCGACCCCGCCGGTGACCTGGACGGCGTCGACGAGGTCCGCCGGGCCGTGTTCGACGCCGGCATGGTGCCGCTGCTGATCGCCCCGCACGGCGGCATGGTGGGTGACCTGCCGGTGCAGCGCACCTTCGCCACCGGCCGGTCGGTCGAGTTCGACGCGGTCCTGCTGGCCGGAGCGCCGGCACCCGCGCCGGACGCCCTGCCCGCCCGCGACGCCAAGGCGGGCCGGCCGGAACCGACCACTGTCGACCCACGGGTGCTGCTGCTGGTCGAGGAGTGCTGGCGGCACGCGAAGGCGATCGGCGCCTGGGGCGCCGGCGTCACGGTGCTGGAGCAGGCCGGCGTCGCCAGCACGCCGGGTGTCGTCGCGGCGGGCTCGGGCACCGAGGCACTGACCGCGGTGCAGCAGTTGATGGCCGCGCACCGGGTGTGGGAACGATTCCCCGTCTCGGTCGCCTGACCTGACCGACCGACGAGGGCCGTCCTCCGCTCCACCGGGAGGACGGCCCTCGTCGGTGTCCTGACGCTGTCGCCGGATCCACCGCGGCTGTCTCGTGTCGACACCGCCAGTCGCGGCCCCCGTCAGCCGATGTCGGCCAACCGGGGCAGCACCTCGTCGCCGAGCCGCTGGGCGAACTCGACCGGGTGCCGATCTGGCGTCACCTGCACCTCGCTCACACCGAGCGCCGCGTACGCGGACACCTCGGCGAGGAACGCGTCGGTGTCGTCCAGCGGCGCCTGGGCGGCGACCACCGTCTTCTCGATGGTGTCGTAGTCGCGGCCCTCGGCGGCGCAGTGCCCGCGCAGCACATCCAGCTTGCGCGCGACGTCGTCGATGCCGGCGCGGCCGAACAGGTTGCAGGCGTCGGCGTACCGGGCCACCAGCAGCAGGGTCTTCTTCTCGCCCCCGCCACCGATCATGATGGGCGGGTGCGGGCGGCTCAACGGCTGCGGCGAGTTGATGGTCTCGGCGAGCTGGTAGTGCTTGCCGTTGAACGGGCCGTCGTCGGCGCTCCACATCTGCAGGCAGATGCGCAGCGTCTCCTCCAACCGCTCGAACCGTTCGGCCACCGGTACCACCGGCACACCCAGCCCGAGCTGCTCCCGCTCGTACCAGGAGGCGCCGATGCCGAGGCGGGCCCGGCCGCCGGAGAGCACGTCGAGGGTCGTCACGGTTTTGGCCAGCAATCCCGGGTACCGGTACATCACACCGGTGACCAGCACGCCCAGCGTCATCCGCTGGGTCTTCGCCGCGACGTAGGCCAGCGTGGTGTACGCCTCCAGCATCGGTTCGTCGGCCGCGAACACCGCGTCCATCTGGAAGAAGTGGTCCATCACCGTGAACGACGCGACGCCGGCCTGCTCGGCGCTGGCGGCGGCCTGGGCCAGTGTCGGTGCGATGGCGGCCGGGTCGGCCGGGGTCGAGTAGTTCCAGTAGTGCAGCCCGAGCTTCATGTTCGGCACCTCCGCAACGAGCCTAGTGCCGCCCGGCCCGCGCCGGGGCGGCTCCGCGTCGCCGACGAGTCGGGTGCGGCCACGTCCATTACCGGATCATGACAATTCGGGGATCACGCGCGGATATCCGGCTGGCAGCGTTCGGTGGGTGATCCAACAGACCATCGAGTCCCGGCCCACCGAGCGGGAGCCCGACGCGACGCGTGTCCGGTTCCGCCACCGCCAGCGGACCGGACCCACCCCTGCCACCGTGTCCGCGCCCGCCGCCGGATCACCGCGGGCGCAGTGGGCCGATGCCGCGAAGGGCGTCTGCATCGTCCTCGTCGTGCTGTGGCACGTGGTGGTGAAGGACTACCTCCAGATCGACTGGCACATCGGCGTACCGGTGCCCGGCTTCTGGGGAACGCTCGGTGAGCAGTTCCTCCCGCTGCGGATGCCGCTGTTCTTCACCATCTCGGGCGTCTTCGCGGCGAACGCCGCCCAGCGGCCCTGGCGGCTGGTCGCCCGCGGCCGGATCGCCGGGTTCCTCTACCTGTACGCCGTCTGGCTGCTGATCCACACGGCGGTGCTCGCCGCCGCGCCGCAACTGCCGACCGACCGGGCCACCTCGGCGCTCGGTCTGCTGGAGCAGCTCACCATCACGCCGTCCAACCTCTGGTACCTGTACGCCCTGGCGGTGTACTTCACGATCGCCAAGGCGACCCGACGGCTGCCCCGGACGCTGGTCCTGCTCCCCGCCGCCGCGCTGTCCGCCGTCGCCGCCGCCGGCCTGCTCGACACCCCGGGCAACCGTGCGGGTCTCTACCAGAACCTGGTCTTCTTCCTCGCCGGCCTGTCCCTGCGACCGCAGATCGAACGGTGGGCGGCCACTGCCAACCGCCGCCGGCTGGTGCTGACCTCGGGGGCCTACGTCCTGGCGCTCGCCGCGATGGCGGTGACCGGCGCGCAGCAGTGGTTCGGTGTGTGGCCGGCGGTCTCCGTGCTGGCAGTGATCTTCGGCATAACCGCCGCCGCCCGGCTGACCTCCTGGTCGGTGCTCAGCGATCCACTGGCTAGGCTCGGCCGCATCACCCTGCCGATCTACGTCGTCCACATGCCGGTCCTGGCCCTGCTGCACCGGCTGTTGCTCGTACCGGTTTCCGGGTTGGGTGGGTCTGCTCAGGGCCTGATCGTGTTCGGTTATCCGATTCTGCTGACCGGGCTGGTGATCGGCCTGAGCCTGGCCGTGCACCGCGCGCTGCTCGCGGTCCGCGCGGGCTGGCTGTTCGCGCTCCCCGGCCGGCGGCGGGTGGAGGCGGCCCGATGAGCATGCTCGCCGAAGCCCTGGTCGACCTGGAGGCGATCTCCACCAACGTGCGGACGATCGCGTCGGTCACCGGCACCGGGCTGATGGCCGTGGTGAAGGCCAACGGGTTCGGCCACGGCGCGGTGCAGGTGGCCCGGGCCGCGCTCCGGGCCGGCGCCGCCTGGTTGGGGGTGACGTCGACGGCCGAGGCGCTGAGCCTGCGCGAGGCGGGTGTGACAGCGCCCACGTTGAGCTGGCTGCACCGCCCGGACGACGACTTCGGTATGTTGATCAAGGGTGGCGTCGACATCGGCGTGTCCACGACGACGCACCTGCACGCCGTCGCCGACGCGGCCCGTCTGCTCGGCGCGCCGGCGATGGTGCAGCTCAAGGCGGACACCGGGTTGTCCCGCAACGGGGCCGCCGGGGACGACTGGCCCGAGATGGTCGGTTGGGCCCGCAAGTACGAACGGGAGGGCGGTATCCGGGTGCGCGGGGTGTGGTCCCACCTCGCCGACGCCGACCTGCCGGGCGCCCCCGCGCTCACCCGACAGGTGGCGATCTTCGAGGAGGCGCTGCGGATCGCACGGTCGGCGGGTCTGGACCCCGATCTCGTCCACCTGGCCAACTCGGCGGCCGCGTTCTGCGCACCAGAGACCCGCTT
>NZ_JAGPXZ010001244.1:0-1034 GCF_018070305.1 Micromonospora sp. M51
GAACAGCCCCGGCTGGTGGCACCGCTACGGCGACGTGTTGCCGTCCTGGTTCCAGTCGTACCTGGGCCTGGAGGCCGCCGCCGCGCTGATCCGTAGCTACGAGGTGCAGTTCGTGCCCGGCCTGTTGCAGACCCCGGAATACGCCCGGGCGGTGGTGCTGCTGGGGCACGGGACGGCCGGTCCCGGCGAGATCGACAGGCGCGTCGCGTTGCGGATGCAGCGTCAGCAGCTGCTGCACCGGGAGAATCCGCCGCAGCTCTGGGCCGTGGTGGACGAGGCGGCGCTGCGCCGGCCCATCGGTGGCACCGAGGTCATGCGCGGTCAGCTGACCGCGCTCATCGAGGCGACCAAGTCGCCCCACATCCGACTCCAGGTGATCCCGTTCGCCGCCGGCGGTCACGCCGCCGCCGGGGGTGCCTTCACCATCCTGCGCTTCGGCGACCAGGAGCTGCCCGACATCGTCTACATCGAACAGCTCACCAGCGCCATCTACCTCGACAAGCGCGACGACCTGGATTACTACGCGGTGGCGATGGAACGGCTCTGTGTCGAGGCCGAGCCGCCGGAGCGTACGGCGGAGATCCTCGACCGGCTGCTGGACGACACGTACCCCGTCTGATCCTCCGCCGCGCCGGCCCCGCGGGCGGGGTCCCTCAGTTCACGTATTGACCGACGCCGACCGGTCGGGCTAGTCTCTGTATCGATACAGACTGGATCGATACAGAGAGGTGCCGGTGAAGCCAACACTGCAAGCCGTGGCCGACGCCGTCGGCGTCTCCCGCAGCACCGTGTCCAACGCCTACAGCCGCCCCGACCAGCTCTCCGCCGCCCTGCGCGAGCGGATCCTGGACGCCGCCCGGCAACTCGGCTACCCCGGCCCCAACCCCACCGCGCGCTCCCTGCGCCGAGGCTTCGTCGGGTCGATCGGGGTGCTGTTCACCTCGCAACTGTCGTCCGCCTTCACCGACCCGTTCGCGGTCCGCTTCCGCGCCGGTGTCGGCGCGGCGGCCGAGCGGCACGGCACGAGCATGCTG
>NZ_JAGPXZ010001245.1:0-1033 GCF_018070305.1 Micromonospora sp. M51
CATCGGGGCGCTGCGCGACCGTCAGCCGCACGACCGGCTCGACCAGACGGCCGAGCTTCCGTTGCGGCTCAGCGCCGGTCCCGCTGTGCGTACCGTCGGCGGCGGCCGGCCCCTGGAACAGGGCGGCCACGACGAAGCCGGCCCCGACGGCGACCGCGATCAGCACCATCCGCCGGGCGATGCTGCGCAGCCGGTCAGCGGCAAGCGGCGCAGATCGGCCCGGCGCAGACGCCGGCGCGGTTCCGTTGACGGGACTTCGCACGCGGGCACGACCCCTTCCTCTGGATTGCTGACCCATCGTAGCGATGCGCTTACCTAGCCGCATCCGGTGACGTGTCCTGCCCGCAGCGACGCAGGCCCGGTTATCGGGCGGTTTCGGGGCAGTCCGGGCCGGCGCCGGTGACAACAATCTGACTGATTGCTCAGGGTGTCGGGTCCCCGCCCGCTCCCGTGTGACGGTCAACCGGCTGTTCGGCGGCAACACGCCAGCGGGCACCGCGCGGCGGTCCATCGTGGAACGCGGGCGGGTGTACCGTCGCCGCATGACGGTGCTGCAGGAGTTTGTCGCCGCTCTTTCCAGCGGCCGGATCCAGGTTGTCGACCTCACCGCTCCGCTGTCCGACCAGACTCCGATCCTGGGTCTGCCCGAGCAGTTCGGCCAGACCTGGCCGTTCCAGCTCAGCGAGATCAGCCGGTACGACGACAGGGGCCCGGCCTGGTACTGGAACAACTTCTCCACCGGCGAGCACACCGGCACCCACTTCGACGCCCCGGTGCACTGGGTCAGCGGTCAGCACGGCGCCGACGTGTCGCAGGTCCCGGTGAGTCAGTTGATCGCCCCGGCGGTGGTGATCGACCACTCCTCCGACGCCGCCGACAACCCCGACTTCCTGCTTCAGGTGGAGCACGTCAAGGCGTGGGAGGCGGAACACGGGCCCCTGCCCACCGGTGGCTGGCTGCTCTACCGCACCGGCTGGGACGCGTACGGCGACGATCCGCAGCGGTACGCCAACGACGGGCGCACTCCACGGAG
>NZ_JAGPXZ010001246.1:0-1032 GCF_018070305.1 Micromonospora sp. M51
TCGGGTGGCGGACGAGGGGGCGTCGCTGCGGGCGCGGGTCGCCGCGACGGAGCTGGTGGCGGCGGTGGATCTGGTGCTGGTCGCCGTCGCTGACGCGCTGCGTCGCGGGCAGGCGCCCCGGCAGGCGTCCACCCTCCAGGGACGCGAGATCATTTCGTTGGCGCAGGGGAGTGCTGTCACCTCCACCGGCGGGGCGTGGTGGCTGCGCAGCGCCGGTGGGCAACTGCGACGCAACGACGGTGGTCCGGCGGAGATGTCGGGGGAGCGGGAGCTGCTGCTGGTCGCCGAGCGGGACTGGGTGGTGGCCGAGTCGGCGTGCGCGGTGGAGAGCCACGGCAGCTGGGACCTGCTGGTCAACGGTCAGCTCCGGTCGGCGGTGGACCAGCATGTGGCCCGGTTGCTGCGAATGGTGGAGATCCGGATCGAGGAGGCCGACGCGGCGGTGCTGGGTGCCGTGCATCGGCGTCGGGAGGCCGACGCCGCGGTGCTCGCCGCGGCGGCCCGCCGGTCGATCGGGGTGATCGGCGCCGGCGGTGCGGGCGGTGTGGTTCCGCTTCCCGACGGCGAGGCCGGCTTCGACCGGTACGGACGGGCGGCCTCGGTGCTCCGGGTGGTCACCGAGGGGATGGGCAGCCCGATCAACGAGCCGGCCGACCGCAGCCGTGCGCCGCTGGACGACCGGGCGGCGGTGCACGCGGTGACCCGCGCGTCCAGCCTGTTCCTGCGGGAGGTGCGGCTGCCGGAGCGGTGGTGGCGGCGGGACCTGGGGCCGCTGGTGGGGTGGCGGCCCGGCGACGACCCGCAGCGCGCGGTCGCGGTGCCGCTGGTGTTCCGCCGTGGCCGCTACCACCACGTCGACCCGGACACGAGGGCGTACGGCCCGGTCGACGCGACGGTGGCCGCCACGTTCGCCGCGGAGGCCACCGAGGTGCAGGCGCCGCTGCCGTCGACCGCTCGGATGCGCCACCTGCTTCGGGCCGGGCTGGTCGGTGCGTCCGGCGACGTACGGGGCCTGGTGTTCGCCGCCACCTG
>NZ_JAGPXZ010001247.1:0-1032 GCF_018070305.1 Micromonospora sp. M51
GGGTCGTGCACTCGGCCGGGCCGTACTGCCAGACCAGGGCGACGGTGCCGATCCGCCGGTCGAGCTGCCGGGCGTAGGTGATGGTGCGCCAGTCGAACGACTGGATGGTGGCCCGCTTGGTGAAGCCGGCCCGCTGGATCGCGTCGACGAGCTTGCGGGTGAAGCTGCGGTACGGCTCGGTGTCGTTCACCACCGGGCTGATCTTCGTTTCGATGTTCATCCTGATGTCGGTGCGGCCACTGGCCTTCACCAGGGCGAAGACCTCGTCCAGGGTCGGGATCCGGGCACCGGGCGCGGGCACCTGGGCGGGCAGCTCGGGCAGCGTCTTCGTGCCGCAGTCGACGGTCTTGAGCTGCGCCAGGGTCAGTTCGTGCACCGGCTTGCCCACGTACGGGAACATCCGGTCACCGGGGCGCACCGGCTTGGTGTCGACGCAGTGCGACCCGTTGACGGTGCGATCGTGCAGCACCACGAGCTTGCCGTCGGCGGTCACGCCGGTGTCCAGCTCCAGCGTGGAGATGGCCCGGTTGGAGAGCGCGTTCGAGAACGCCGGCAGGGTGTTCTCCGGCCGGGTGGCCCGACCGCCCCGGTGCGCCTGGATGTCGAACGGCGCGGCGTACGCCTTCGGCAGCCGGTAACCGCGCTGCGCCAGCACGCCGCGCAGCCGGTCCGGGTAGTCGGTGATGATGCCGTCCACGCCGTCGTCGATCAGCTTGGTCATGGTCGGCACGTCGTCGACCGTCCACGGGATCACCTTGATCCCGTACCGGTGCGCCCGGTCGACCATCTCCTTCGTGACGTACGGCTGGTAGCCCGGGTCGGTGACAGTGCCGTTCTGCGGCATGCCGTGCACCGGCGAGAAGGCGCTGGCGCCGAAGCTGCGGATCGCCGTGATCGGGTCGCCACCGAAGTCGTCGATGTCCAGCCCGCCCAGCCAGGGCGAGGCACCCGGCTGGCCGGTCTGCAGGAAGTCGTAGTTGGTCAGGGCGACAAGCGGCAGCTTCGGCTCGACCTGACGCATGCGCATCAGCG
>NZ_JAGPXZ010001248.1:0-1032 GCF_018070305.1 Micromonospora sp. M51
GGCGCACTGGACCCGGACGACCTCAACCGGCCGCTGCGTGACTACCGGCCGATGGGCGCGTACGGCACCAGCAAGCAGGCGAACATCCTGTTCACCGCCGAGGCCGCCCGGCGCTGGCCGGACATCTCCGCGTACTGCTTCCACCCCGGGGTGGTTCGCACCCGGTTCGCCAACGACAGCAGGTTGGTCGCGTTCGGCATGCGTTTCATGCCCTTCCGCAGCCCCGAGAAGGGCGCCGAGACGCTGGTGTGGCTGGCCAACCAGGACCGCTCCCGGCTCATCAACGGGGGTTACTACGTCGACCGCCGGCCGCGTCGGCCCCTGCGGAAGGCGGCCGATCCACAGCTCGCCTCCCGGCTGTGGGCGGCGAGCGCCAAGGCCGTCGGTCTGGACACCTGAGGTGGCCGGCCGGCTGACACTCGTCGCGGTCGTCGAGTTCACCGTCGGGGCGGAGGCCGCCGGGCGGCGTTACGAGGATGCCGTGCTGGCCCTGCTGGGGCGGCACGGCGGTTGGTTGGAGCGGCGACTGCGCGGCACCGACGGCCAGACCGAGGTGCACGTGATCCGGTTCGACTCCCGGGCCGGGTACGAGTCGTTCCTCGTCGACCCGGACCGGGCGGCCCTGCGCGGCGAGCTGGGTGAGGCCGCCCCGACGACCCGGGTCATTGAGGTGCGGGAGGGCTAGCCAACCGCGCGGGAGACGCGCCCCGGCGCGCGGCCCGACCGCCGCCCAGCACCACCACCGCCACACCGGCCAGCAGCAACGCCATCCCGAGCAGCGCGTACGGGCGGGGCACCTGACCCAACCAGGCCCAGCCGAGCAGTGCGGCGCCGGGCGCTTCCAGCAGGATCAGCACGCTCACCGTGGTCGCCGGGATCTTCCGCAGGGCGTAGTTGAACATCGAGTGCCCGAGCAGTTGGGCACCGGCCACCAGAGCCAGGATGGCCAGCCAGGTACGCCCGTCGAACCCGGTCAGTCGTACGCCACCGACCAGGCACAGGGCCAGCAGGATCAGCGCGCAGATCCCGTAG
>NZ_JAGPXZ010001249.1:0-1028 GCF_018070305.1 Micromonospora sp. M51
GATCTGGTAGATCGCCGACGTGCCGGCGCCGGTGGGCAACACCACCAGGGCGTCGCGCCGCTTCATCACCGCGCGCATGGCGGCCAGTTGGTTGGGCCGCAGCGCCTTCCAGCCGAAAAGACTGCGGGCCGCGCGGCGCAACGTCATCGAGTGCGTGGACAGTTTCATCGAGGGCCGGAGGTACCCGAGCCCCTGACCGCCGAAACGCCTTCGCGGACGATCATTGGCCGGGCACCTGCCGTGCCCTCGATCACCGGCCCGCCGGCAGTCGCGTCAGCGCAGCCGGGGCAGGACCTCGCGCTGGTAGAGGTCGAACAGTCCCTGGTAGTGCGGGCCGGTGTTGGCCACGTAGACCTCGTCGAAGCCGGCCTTGGCGTACTTGTCGATCATTTCGAGGTGCGCGTCGGCGCTGTTGCCGCAGACGAACGCCTCCTTCAGCATCTCCGGCCTGACCAGCTCGCTGGCCTGCTCGAAGTGCCGCGGCGAGGGCAGCACCTGGGACAGCTCACCCGGCACCCCGGCGTTGGGCCAGCGCTCGTACGCGATCCGCATCCCCTCGTCCTCGCTGTCGGCGTACGCCGCCTTGAAGCCGGCCTGGCACGGCTTGTCGCCGCCGCCGTTCTCGCGGAAGCGCCGGACCATCTCACCGTCGGGCATCGTGCTGACGTAGCCGTCGCCGATCCGGGCGGCCAGGTCGATCGCCTTCGGTCCGAAGCCGGAGACGTAGATCGGCGGGGGAGCGTCGGGCAGCGTGTAGATCCGGGCCTGCTCCACCGTGTAGTGCTTGCCGTGGTGGCTGACGAAGTCGCCGCCCCACAGCGCGCGCAGCACCTCGACGGCCTCCTCCAGCATCTCCAGCCGGACGTCGGCCTGCGGCCAGGCGTCGCCGAAGATGTGTTCGTTGAGCGCCTCGCCGGTGCCGACGCCGAGCACGAACCGTCCGCCGTGCAGCACCGCGCTGGTCGCCGCCGCCTGGGCGATCACGGCCGGGTGGATCCGGACCGTCGGGCAGGTCACCGCCGTGGTCA
>NZ_JAGPXZ010001250.1:0-1027 GCF_018070305.1 Micromonospora sp. M51
GCCGTTCGCGCACCCTCGACGTGCCCACCGACACCGCCCGTGAGATGTTCGACACGGCCTGGGCGCTCTACACCGCCCTGGACCCGGGCGAGCGGATCCGACTCGTCGGTGTCCGGGTGGAAGGACTCGCCCCGGCGAAGGGCGCTCCCCGGCAACTCACCCTCGGCGCCCCCGAGCGCGGCTGGCGCGAGGCGGAAGCTGCCGCGGACGCCGCCGCTGCCCGTTTCGGGCGGTCCGTCATAGGTCCGGCCAGTCTGATGGGCGACCGTGATCCCCGTCGAAACGAAAATCCACCCCGCCCATAGGTCGTCCCGCTTTCCGACGCGCGACCCCCCTCGTAGACTTGCGGGTAAGCAGCCGGATGGCTGCCACGGTCTGTCGGCCCGAGTGGGCCCGACCAACGTGACCGGGGAGGAGTGCCGTGCCGCTCTCGGAGCACGAGCAGCGGCTGTTCGAGCAGATCGAGCGGTCGCTTGCCGAGGACCCCAAATTCGCCTCGGCCGTGCGCGCCAGCGATCCGCGCTTCCATGCGCGGCGTCGCCTGCTCGTCGCCGCCGGCGTCATCATCGCTGGCTTGGCTCTACTGGTCTATGGCGCGGTGATCAAGACTCCACCACTGGCGGTGGCGGGCTTTGTCGTCATGCTGGCGTCGGCCGCGTTCGCGGTGCAGTCGCACCGGCGGGCGCAGTCACCCGACCTGCACGTGGTGGGCGGCACGACGAGTCGCCGTCGTCCGCGCGGTGGCCGATCCGGTCGCCGGTCGTCGATCCTGGACCGCATGGAGGACAGGTGGCGGCAGCGCCCGGAGGGGCACCGCTGAGCCGGTCCCGCCGCTGAGGCGGGCCGTACGCCGCGACGAGCGGTCGCCGGGCACAGCCCCCGGCGACCGGCGACCTCCGTCGTATCCGCGCGCCCTTCTTCCCCGCTAACCACTCTCCGCAGGACCACCCTTCCGCATGATCGTGCTCGATCCCGGATGGAGTGGCATCGTGCGCCAGGGAGGGGCCTCTTTCCTGGATCGGGCACG
>NZ_JAGPXZ010001251.1:0-1026 GCF_018070305.1 Micromonospora sp. M51
GAATCGGGGGTGACCGGCCACCGCCGTCGTATCGGGCCGGACCGTCGCGAGCTGCGCTTGCGTGGTGTTTCCAGGGACTTGGATATCGGCATGGAGGGTGGTGTTGGCAGCGCGCGAATTGTGTCGGGCTATCAGGCGGCGGACAGCCCGCTAGTGTTTGGTGACGGCGGCCTGGCCGCCGATGGTCTGTCCTGCGCTACGAGGAGGCCCGTGATGGATTCCTTGCCGGAGTTGACCTTCGGGCAGCGGTTGAAGGTCTACCGGGAGCGGTCCGGAAAGACCCGTGCGGTGCTCGGTGGGTTGGTCGGGCGCAGCGCTGAGTGGGTCAAGGCAGTGGAGACCGATCGCATTTTGCCGCCGCGCATTCACATGCTGGATCGCATCGCGCGTGCGCTCAAGGTCGAGGTGTCTGCCCTGGCCGGTGAGTTGGGCGCCCGGTCTGCTGTGGTCAACGGGCCGGAGCATCCGGCGCTGGCGTCGGTCCGGGATGCGGTGAACCGTTTCGTCGTTTCCGAGGAGGCTTCCCCGGAGTCGTTGACGAGCCTGAGGGGTCGGCTTGCGACGGCGTGGCGGGCACGTCATCAGGCGTCGGATCACCGTACGGTGCTGGGCGGGTTGTTGCCGGGGCTGCTGCGCGACGTGCAGCGCGCCGCGTTGGCGTACGAGGGTGATGAGCGTCGGCAGGCTCAGGCCCTGTTGGCGGAGACGTTCGGGTTGACGCAGATGTTCCTTGCCTACCAACCCGCTGCGGAGTTGTTGTGGCGGGTCGCGGACCGGGCGATGGTGGCGGGGCAGGAGTCCGGCGACCCGGAGGCGCTGGCGTGCGCGGGGTGGTTCCTGTGCCAGGTGCATCGGGATGCCGGGGACTGGGACACCGCGATGGCGGTGACAGTGGACCTTCTGTCGGTGCTGGAGCCGCGGACGGCCGATGGGAACACGAACCTGTTGGCGCTGTGGGGTGCGTTGAACTTCGAGGCTGCCTACACCGCCGCCCGTGCTGGTGAGGAGGGGCGGGCCTGGCGGTAC
>NZ_JAGPXZ010001252.1:0-1025 GCF_018070305.1 Micromonospora sp. M51
GGGCGGATCCGGAACCCAGGGTTCGGATCCGGATCCTCGCCGGCGACGTCGGGGGTCACTGCTGAACGGCGTTCTTCAACTCGACGATCAGTCGCGGGGTCAGGGCGCCACCGGCCCGCCCGGCGAAGAGCGTCATCTCGTACGCGACGGTGCCCAGGTTCGCCGACCGGTCGGCGACCACCCCGAGCACGGAACCGCTGCTGATCGCGCTGATCAACAGATAGCCGTCGGCCATGTCGACGATCACCCGGTTCAAGCCGCCGAGCGCGTACCAACTGGCGGCCCCACCGGCGAGGCTGGTCATCCCGGACACGACGGCGGCCAGCCGTTCCGCGTTGGACCGGTCCTTGATCGCCGACATGGCCATCAGCAGGCCGTCCGAGGAGACCGCGATCGCCTCCAGGACCCCGGCGGTGCTGGAGGTGAAGGAGTCCAGCAGCCAGTTGAACGTCCGGGCCTCCGGGCTGAGGTCCCCACTGGCGCTGGGTTGGGTCTGGTCGACGTTTTCGTGCAGGAAGGGGCTGGTCACCGTGATGATCCTTCTTCGTTCCGGTGGTCGGGGCTGACTTCGCGGAGAGCGCGGGCGACGCCCGCCTCGAACTCGCTGATGAGGTCGCGGACCTCGGCCGGGTCGCCGAGGTGGGTACTGGGCGGTTGGCAGGCCGGGACGGCCGTGAGGTTCGCCCCCGGTACCCGTCGGCTCAACCGGGGCCGCCCCGCGGCGGCATCTGTCGAACCGTCACCGCCGGGCACCGTGGGGCCGGCGCCTCCCGGTGTGCTGGGCAGGTCCGCTGTCGTGTCCGGGTCCACCACGGCCGCCCCGGCCCGGGCCGACGGGTCGCTGGTCGTCCGCGCCGACGCACCGTCGGGGGCGGGTGCCCCGTGCAGTTCGGCACGGCGTACACCGGCTTGGAAGGCCTCGACCAGCGCGCGGGCGGCGGCCGGGTCCGCCCCGGTGGCGTCCACCGGCCGGGTCGTCGCAGCGGTGGTGTGCAGAGTGGCCCCCGGCACCCGCTGCCGTACCC
>NZ_JAGPXZ010001253.1:0-1025 GCF_018070305.1 Micromonospora sp. M51
CACCGAAGAGGGTGAGCACCGACGCGAGACCCGGCTGACCCTTCATGTCCAGCGCCTTCACGGTGACGGTGTGCAGCGGGCCGCTGAGGGTCAGCGCGACGGCGGTACGCACCGCGACGCCGTCCGCGCCGGTGGCTACCAGCCACCCGCCGTGCACCCCCCGGTCCAGCTTCGCCGGGTCCGCCCGCAACGGCACGGCGACGCTGCCGCCGGCCGGCACCGTCACCT
Organism: Micromonospora sp. M51; assembly: GCF_018070305.1. Taxonomy (NCBI): domain Bacteria; kingdom Bacillati; phylum Actinomycetota; class Actinomycetes; order Micromonosporales; family Micromonosporaceae; genus Micromonospora; species Micromonospora sp. M51. The sequence goes on from NZ_JAGPXZ010001253.1 coordinate 229, forward strand.
CGGTGCCGCCGACCGCCACCCCGTCGGTCTCGGCCGCGCGGGTGTCCAGGTTGCGCAGCTCCAGGGCCAACCGCAGGGTCTGCGGGGTCGTGCCGCCGTTGGTGTACGTCACGGTCCGCTCGACCGTCGCGCCACCGGTGCTGAGCCGACCGAAGTCGGCGGTGGCGGAGGAGTACACCCGCTGGCCGAGCGCGCGGGCCACGTCGACCCGGCCGGCGCCCTGCTCGAAGACGGTCAACGCCGGGTTCGCCTTCGTGGTGCTGACCAGCGCGTCCTTGAGCTTCACGGCGGACCAGTCGGGGTGTTCCTGGGCGAGGATCGCCGCCGCTCCGGCCACGTGCGGGGTGGCCATCGAGGTGCCCGACGCGGTCGTGTAGGCGTCGTCCACCGGCGTACCCATGGCGGTTCCGGCGGCCCGGGCGGCGATGATGCCGACACCCGGCGCGGTGATCTCGGGCTTGAGGCCGTTGTCGCCGAGGCGCGGGCCCCGGCTGGAGAACTCCGCCAGGTTGTCGGCGCGGTCCACCGCGCCGACGGTGAGCGCCGCCGAGGCCGCGCCGGGCGCGCCGACGGTACGCGCGGCACCCGAGTTGCCGGCGGCGACCACGAAGAGCGCGCCGGTCTCGGCGGTCAGGTCGTTCACCGCCTGGCTCATCGGGTCGGTGCCGTCGGTCGGGTCGCCGCCGAGGCTCATGCTGACCACCTTCGCGCCGGAGTGGGCGGCCCACTCCATGCCCGCGATGATGGACGAGCTGTAGCCGGAGCCCGCGTCGTCGAGCACCTTGCCGACCAGCAAC
>NZ_JAGPXZ010000126.1:0-11281 GCF_018070305.1 Micromonospora sp. M51
TGTTCATGCTGAATCACCTTTGTTCGCGACTGCGGGGCTCGCAAGCTCACTCCTCGCGCTCACGGGGAGGTAAGTGCCTTTCGCTGGGCTTCGGCCAACTCGGCGCACCCGGCGACGGCCAGGTCGAGCAGGGCGTCGAGCTGGTCGCGGGCGAACACGCCCGCCTCGCCGGTGCCCTGCACCTCGACGAAGTCGCCCGCGCCGGTGCACACCACGTTCATGTCCACCTCGGCGGCGACGTCCTCCTCGTAGCAGAGGTCGAGCCGGGCCTCCCCCGCGATGATGCCCACGCTGACCGCGGCCACCGACCGGTGCATCACCTTCTCCGGCTTGCCGGCCAACGCCTTGCGGGCGGCAAGCCAGCCCACCGCGTCGTGCAACGCGACGTACGCGCCGGTGATCGCGGCGGTGCGGGTGCCGCCGTCGGCCTGGAGCACGTCGCAGTCGAGCACGATCGAGTTCTCGCCGAGCGCCTTGAGGTCGATGCTGGCCCGCAGGCTACGGCCGATCAGCCGGGAGATCTCGTGGGTGCGGCCACCGACCCGGCCCTTGACGCTCTCCCGGTCGGAGCGGGTGTTGGTGGCCCGGGGCAGCATCGCGTACTCGGCGGTCACCCAGCCGAGCCCGGAGCCCTTGCGCCAGCGGGGCACGCCCTCGGTGACGCTCGCCGTGCAGAGCACCCGGGTGCCACCGAACTCGACGAGCACCGAGCCCTCCGGGTGGGTGCTCCAGCCACGGGTCACTGTCACCGGTCGGAGTTGAGAGGGCCCTCGCCCGTCAGGTCGCGCCATGCCTGCACCTTATGCGGTGCGGTGATCCGCCGCGCTCGGGGTGCCCCGGCGAACGTCGGCGCCGTGCACACCGAGGAACCCGTCGACAGCGGCCGGCCAGCCGAACTCCTCGGCTCGCGCCTGGGGCGGCCCGGCAACGTGAGACGGACGTGCCGGGTCAGACGTCGTAGCTGGCGCCGGGCCGGACCACCTCGAGTGGCCCGGTGTACGCGGAGGCGGCCGACTCCAGGGTGTGCGCCTCGCTGCCCCAGGCGGGCACCAGGTGGGTCAGCAGCAGCCGGCCCACAGCGGCCTTGGTGGCCGCCTCACCGGCCTCCCGACCGGTGAGGTGCAGATCCGGTGGATTGTCCATCCCGTCGAGGTAACTGGCCTCGCAGAGGAAGACGTCGGCGTTCTGCGCCAGCCGCAGCAGCGCCTCGCACGGCGCGGTGTCCGACGAGTAGCACAGCGACCGGCCATCGTGCTCCAGCCGCACGCCGTACGTCTCGACGGGGTGGTTGACCCGGTCGACGGTGACGGCGAACGGGCCGATCGGGAAGGTGCCCGGCTGGAGCGCGTAGAACTGGTACACGTCCTCCACCGAACCGTCGTCGCCGTACGCGGCGCTGAGCCGGTCCGGGGCGCCGGCGGGCGCGTACACCGGCAGGGCCGGGTAGGGGCCGTCCGGGGCGTAGCGGCGCACCACCACGTAGAGCACGGCGTCGAACATGTGGTCGCAGTGCAGGTGGGTCAGCAGGATCGCGTCCGGGGCGTGCAGCCCCGCGTACCGCTGGAGGCTGGACAGCGAGCCCGAGCCGAAGTCGACCAGGAGCCGGAAGCCGTCAGCCTCGACGAGATAGGCCGAGCAGGGCGACTCGGGGCCAGGAAAACTGCCGGCGCTCCCCAGGACGGTCAGTCGCATCGAGTGGTCTCGCTGTCACTATCAGTAGCACCCGTGCCGGCGATCGTCCCGGCCATGATCTCTACCGACGCGTACGCCACGCTGCGCAGCCTACGCTGACACGCCCGGCAGCAAGAATCATCCAACGGAAGTTGTCACGAACGTGACACCGGCTCGCGGTACGCCGGGCAGCCAACGGGCCGTCGACGGATGTCGACGGCCCGTAGTCGGCAGACCAGATCGGTCAGGCCCAGAGCTGCCCCTCCAAGGCGTCCTCGGCATCGGCGAGCGTGCCGCCGTACGCGCCGGTGGACAGGTACTTCCACCCGCCGTCGCAGACCACGAAGGCCACGTCGGCCCGCCGGCCGTCGCGAACCGCCTCGTGCGCCACCGCCAGCGCGGCGTGCAGGATGGCACCGGTGGAGAACCCGGCGAAGATGCCCTCCACCTCCACCAGTTGGCGGGTGCGCAGCACCGCGTCGCGGGTGCCGACCGAGAACCGCCGGGAGAGCACCGAGGCGTCGTAGAGCTCGGGCACGTAGCCCTCGTCGATGTTGCGCAGGCCGTAGACCAACTCGCCGTAGCGCGGCTCGGCGGCCACCACCTGAATGCCCTCGACCTTTTCCCGCAGGTACCGCCCGGTGCCCATCAGGGTGCCGGTGGTGCCCAGCCCCGCCACGAAGTGCGTGATGCTGGGCAGGTCGTGCAGCAGCTCCGGCCCGGTCGTCTCGTAGTGCGCCCGCGCGTTCGCCTCGTTGCCGTACTGGTAGAGCATCACCCAGTCCGGGTGCTCGGCGGCGATCTGCTTGGCGGTGGCGACCGCCTGGTTGGAACCGCCCGCCGCCGGCGAGAAGATGATCTCGGCCCCGTACATCCGGAGCAACTGGACCCGCTCGGTGGAGACGTTCTCGGGCATCACGCAGACCAGCCGGTAGCCGCGCAGCTTCGCCACCATCGCCAGCGAGATGCCGGTGTTGCCACTCGTCGGTTCGAGGATGGTGTCACCCGGGCGGAGTCGGCCGGACTCCTCCGCCGCCCGGACCATGAACAGCGCCGCGCGGTCCTTGATGCTGCCGGTGGGGTTGCGGTCCTCCAGTTTGGCCCAGAGCCGCACCGGAGGGGCCCCGTCGGGCACCGTCGGGGAGAGCCGGGGCAGACCGACGAGCGGCGTGCCCCCGCAGGCGTCGAGCAGGCTGTCGTACCGCGCCATGGCGGCCGACCTCAGCGAGCCGCGACGGCGTCGCCGGCCACCACGGCCGCCGCGCTGTGCGAACTGGTCGCCGCCGCCGCGGCGCTGTGCGAGCTGATCGCCGCCGCCGCGGCGAAGCCGAACGCGCCGCCGGCCACGGCCGGCAGGATGGTGACGCTGTCGCCGTCGGAGAGCTTCGCGTCCAGCGCGCCGAGGAAACGGACGTCCTCGTCGTTGACGTAGACGTTGACGAAACGGTGCAGCGTGCCCGCGTCGGTGATCAGCCGGCCGCGCAGACCGCCGTGCCGGGAATCCAGGTCGGTGAGCAGGTCGGCGAGCGTGTCGCCGGTGCCCTCGACGACCTTTGCGCCGCCGGTGTAGCTGCGCAGGATGGTGGGGATGCGAACCTCGATAGCCATGATGTCGAACTCCTCGATCGGGTGTGCCTACGGTGACGGGACGAGACGGTTGCGGCGCTGACGGGTCAGCGGCCGGAACACTCGTAATCGACCGTCGCCGGGCTCTGCCCGAACATGTAGGACTGCACGGCGTGCGGGTCGACGCCGGCCTCCACGACACGGACCGGCTCCTCGGTGACCACACCGTCGACGATCCGGAACGACCGGATCTCCTCCGAGTCGGGCTCACGGGTCGAGACGAGCAGGTAGTGCGCCCCCGGCTCACCGGCGAAGGCGACATCCGTCCGCGACGGGTACGCCTCGGTGGCGGTGTGCGAGTGGTAGATGACGACGGGCTCCTCGTCCCGATCGTCCATCTCCCGCCACACGCGCAGGTGCTCCATCGAGTCGAACTCGTAGAAGGTCATCGAGCGGGCGGCATTGTCCATCGGGATGTGCCGGGTCGGGGTGTCGCTGCCGACGGGACCGGCGACGACGCCGCACGCCTCGTCGGGGTGGTCCCGCCGCGCGTGGGCGACGATCGCGTCGATGATCGACCGGTCGATGCTCAGCACGTGCACCAGCCTAACGCCTGTCGAGCACAGGCCGAAGTGGTGCCGGTCACCCCTAGTCGATCAAGGCGTTGAGCAGCGACTCCTGTAGATATCCGAGATACGCGTAGACCGAAAGCTGGAACACCCTGCTGGAACCCGGGTCCTCAGCGACCGCGTCGTCCAACTCCTCGCCCAGATCCGTGCCGTCCTTGATCTCCAGGCGGACACCCATCGCGAGCCGGGCGTCGTTCAGTGCCCGCAACCACGCCTCGGCGGCCTCGGCGTCCAGCCGCACCTAGCCACCGGCGTCGTCCGGCAACGCGGCCAGGATCGCCCCCGCCTGATCGATCTTCGCGGTCTTCAGGTCGCCCTCGGTGTAGCGGCGAAATTCGGCGGTGCCCGGAGCGTCCTGCGGGTAGACCGCCGGGAAGAGCCGACCGACGACCGGGTCGGTGTGGTCGAAGCCGTCGGTGAGCAGACCCACCACCTCGGAGGCGACCTTCCGCAGCACCCGCACCTCGTCGACGGCGAAGACGGCCACGTAGTGACCGGCCTGGCGACGGAACATGCTCATGATCTGTCCACCGTCGCCCAGAGCCCGTACGCGTGCAGTTGCGACGCGTCGTGCTCCATCCGCTCGCGGGCACCGGTGGAGACCACGGCACGCCCCTTGTGGTGCACGTCCAGCATCAGCTGTTCGGCCCTCTCCCGGCTGTAGCCGAAAAGCTTCTGGAAAACCCAGGTCACGTACGTCATCAGGTTGACCGGGTCGTCCCACACGATCGTCACCCACTGCCGGTCGGACGCCGGCACCTCGTCAGTGTCCGGCGTCTCGACCGGTACAACCTGCGGAGCCGCCATGCCCCCCATCGTGCCACCGGTTTCCCGGAACCGAGGAACCGGAACGCCGGCCCGGCGCGGATCACCCACTCCGGGCACTCCCGACCCGCTCTGGACGCCGCCGAGCGCCGGGTCGGGCCCGGACCCGGGCCAACCGGCGGGCGCGCCGTCAGGCGAGCAGGATGCCGTGATCAACTGCATCGGAGAGCACCACGCCCAGCGAGAGGCGGATCACCTCGAACCGTCGGGAGATCTCCCTGGACAACCCCAGCTCGACCTCGCGCACCGCCCGCTGGGACCAGGCCCGCGCCGCGCTGTGGTTGTCGTTGCCGGGGGTACGCCACTGCTGCCAGCACCCGCCGGAGAGCGCCACCGCGACCGGTGGGAGCACCTCGTCACGGGACGCCACCGGATAGCTGGCGGCGGCGTCGATCGCCTCCGGGCCGGTCAACTCGGCCACCCCGGCCGTACTGGTGATCAACAGCACCTTGTCCAACTCCTGGCCGGGCCGGTGATCCGCCAGGCCGTACTGCACAGCGGCGGCGATCCGACGTCGCACGCCTTCGCTCGGCGGAACGCCCAACACCCGGGAGGCGACGTCGGTCACGATGCCGCGCACCGCCTGATCGCACTGCGCGGTGGCCAACAGCGACAACGCCGCCATCTCCCGGTCGAGCAGATCCGGCAGGCCGGCACAGCCGACTCCGAACACGATCTCCTGAACGGCCCGCAGGTGGATGTTCGCCAACTCCAGGGCGAGGTGCTGGCGGATCCGCTGAGCACACGAGCGGGCGTGACGGTCGAGCCGTTCGGACCAGTCACCCGGATCGGCGGCCACGGCGACGCGACCCTGCTGGCCCGGCACTACCGGTGGGCCGACGCTGGCCCGCTGCAAACCCTCACGCGACGCCCAACCCACCAGCGCCCGCCGCAGGTCGGCGGCGGAGGCGGCGTCGTCGACCGGGAACCACCGCGCGCCGGCCAACGCCGGCACCGCGGCCAGCAGCGCGGCCCGATGCGCCTCCACCGTCACCGCTACCGCGTCCACCTCGGTCTGCGCACCCCCGACCGGCGGGACGGACGCCCCCGCGCCCTCCGTAGTCGCCGTGCCGTCGGCCAGCGGAGCCCAACCCGCCGCGCCGGGGGTGACCGCGAAGACGACCTCCACCGAGGTCGAGGCGACTTCGGCGAGCAGGTTCAACTCGGCGGCGGTGAAAGCCTGGTCGGCGGCGATCACGAAGAGCAGCGCGCCGGCCCGGCCCGCCGCTTCGAGCAGCACCTGGGTGCCGGCGACGCCGAGGGTGGCGGTGTCCGGAACGTCGATCAGGGCGAAGTGCCGCAGCAGCGGCTCGGGCACTGTCAGCTCGACCCGCCGGGGCGGGCGAGCCAACGCCGGACCGGCGGCGTCCCGGTCCGCGCCGTACGAGTGCGGCTGGCGGTAACCGGGCACGAACGCCGCCCGGGTGGGCACCTGGGCGTTGCGCACCACCAACCAGCTGCCGGCGGGCACGGTGAGCATGACCGGGTCGAGCCCGAGCAGTGTGGCGAGCACGGCACGCCGCTCGGCACCGGCCGGACCGACGGCGACCACACCGAGCGGCTCGTCCGGGGCGGGGCCCGCCACGCCGATCCGGGTGGGGAGCGGGCCGCAGGTGGGTAGGTCGGTTGGGCCGGTCATGTCGTCCGACGAGTCGACCGAGGGGAGAGGGCCCTGCTTCATCAGGTGCCTCCCGTTGCAGGTGGTCGGAGGTCCGGTCGCGAAATTTTCCGGTACGTCAACCCGGATGTCGGAAGACTACGGGCGGGCCGACGACCGGGCAGAACACCCCGAATACTCACCGGTAATTGTGCGCTTACTCAACTTCGCACCGTGACGGTGCGGGCGCGGACGGATTTCGATCGATATGCTGCGCGGATGAGTCGATGGGAGTTCGTCGGCCGCACGGATGAGCTCAACCGCCTGCTGGAGGCGGTGACCGGTGAGGCCGGCCGGGGGCTCTTCTTCAGCGGCAGCGCTGGCATCGGCAAGAGTCGGTTGCTGCGCGAGGGCGTGGGCGCCCTGCCCACCGACCGGTTCGCGATCTGGTCCATCGCCGCGAGCGCCACCACCGCGGCGCTGCCGTTCGGCGGCCTGGTCCAGGTCCTCCCCGCCGAGCAGCCCCAGGGCCTCTCCCCCGCCGGCGTCCTGCGCTGGGCGCTCAACGTGCTGCAACAGCAGGCGGCCGGCCGACGGATCGTGCTCGCCATCGACGACGCCCACCTGCTCGACCCACCCTCGGCCGCACTGGTGCACCTGGTCGCCCGCGCCGAGAACGCCACAGTGGTCGGCACCCTGCGCGACGGCGAGCAGATCCCGCTGCCGATCCGCGCGCTCTGGACCGACGACCTGGTCGAGCACGTGGAGCTGACCCCGATGCCGCAGGCGGAGACCGCTGGTCTGCTGGCGGCGATCCTGGGCGGCCCGGTCGACCCCGGCTCCGCCGACCGGCTCGGCCGACTGTCGTCCGGCAACCCGCTGCTGCTGCGTGAGCTGGTGCACGCCGCCAACGGCAGCGCCGAGCTGAAGCAGACGTACGGGATCTGGAAGTGGACCGGGCGGTTGGAGCTGGCGCCGAACCTGACCGACCTCATCGACACCCGGGTCGGAAAGCTCACCGACGGCGTCCGCGCGGTGGTCGAGCTTGTCGCGTTCGGCGAACCGCTCGGCCTGCAACTACTCAAGCAGGCCGCCGATCAGAAGGACGTGGAGACCGCCGAGGAGCGCGGGCTGATCACCGTGGACCAGCACGACCGGCGCACCAACGTCCGGCTGGCCCACCCGCTCTACGGCGAGGTGATGCGCCGGCGCTGTCCGGTCAGCCGCACCCGCCGGCTTCAGGCACACCTCGCGGAGCTGATCGAGCAGGTCGGCAAGCGCCGCCGCGACGACCTGCTGCGGGTGGCCGTCTGGCGACTCGACTCGGGCACCGCACAGGACCCGGCCCTGCTGCTGGAGGCCGCCGTACAGGCGTTCACCCGCTACGACGTGCCGCTGGCGACGCGCCTGGCGCGGGCCGCGCTGAACGCCGACGGCGGCTCCGACGCGGCCGAGCTGCTGGCCACCATCCTGATGTTCGCCGACCGGCCCGGCGAGGCGATCGACGTCCTCGACGCGGTGCCCCCGGAGCCCGGTGACGAGCGACGGCTCTGCCGCTGGCTGACAGTGCGCGGCATGGTCAGCTACTGGGGGTTGAGCCAGGAGTCCACGGTGGAGGAGATCGCCGACCGGGTCGAGCAGCTCAGCGACTCCGCCGACCGGGCCCGGGTGCACGCCTTCGAGGCGATCATGCGCCTGCACCGGCTGGACACCGCCGCCGCGGTGCGGCTCAGCCAACGTGTCCTGGACCGGCCGGCGGCCGGCGTCGCCGCCCGCGAGCTGGCCCGTTCCACGATCGCGTACGTCCAGGCCGCACAGGGCGAGCTGACCCGCAGCGGTACGGCGATCGCCCAGGTGCACTCGGCAGCGGCCAACTGGCGCACCGACATGCCGTACCTCCAACTGGCCCTGGAGTTGGCCCGCGGCACCCGGCTCATGCTCACCGGCGACCTGACCGGAATCGACGCGATCGTCGCCGACGAGTTCGCCGACCTCGCCGGGGAGGGTGACTTCCGCCTCGGCACCGGATACCTGGCAATCCTTCAGGCGTACGCGTTCCGGCTGCGCGGGCAGAGCGGCGCCGCCATGCGGACCTCCCTGAGTGCCTGTGCGGTGCTGGCCACGAGTCGGGTCTACGCCGGTCTGGCCCAGGCCGAACGCGCCCAGTCGGCGGCGCTGCGCGGCGACGCCGTGCAGGCGGCTGCGGCGATGGCCGAGGCCGACCGCACCCACGCGCCGGGAATGGCGGTGCTCTACCCGTGGCTGGAGCAGGCCCGGGGCGCGTCGCTTGCCGCCGGTGGCGACCTGCCGGGCGCGATCAAGCACCTCGGCGACCTGGTGGATCGGCTGCGCTCGGACGGCTTCGCCGGGCACGAGGTGCACGTTCTGCACGACCTGGTTCGACTGGATCAGGCAGGCATGGCGGTCGGGCCCACCTGTTCCGACGGTGGTCGGCGCACCGTCGCGCAGCGCCTCGCCGAGCTCTCCGAGCGGGTCGACGGGGTGTTGCCGCCGCTGTTGGCCCGGCACGCCCGCGCCGCGGTGACCGACTCCCCCGCTGATCTGCTCGCGGTCGCCGACGACTACGCCGCGCTGGAGTTGACCGTGTACGCGGCCGAGGCCACCTCCCAGGCCGTTCAGCGGCTGCGCCGGCGGCAGTCGGCGGCGGCCAACGACGCCCGGGAGCGTCTCGCCGGGTTGCTCGGGCGCTGCGACCTGATCCGGACGCCGGCGCTCCAGGCCGGCGCGCCGGTGCTCACCGAGCGGGAGTGGCAGGTGGCTCGCCTCGCCGCGCACGGTGCGGCCAGCCGGGCCATCGCCGAACGGCTCTACCTGTCGGCGCGCACTGTGGAGAACCACCTCCAGCGGATCTACGCCAAGCTCGGCGTGACCAGCCGGGCCGAGCTGTGGGCGGCGTTACGGTCGATCCCGGGCCACGACGGCGGCGACGCGGGCTGAACCTTAGGCTGGGGCGGTGAGCATCCACCGCCCCGCGCTGCTGACCGACCACTACGAGCTGACGATGGTCAGCGCGGCCCTGAAGGACGGCACCGCCGACCGCCGGTGTGTCTTCGAGGTGTTCAGCCGCCGGTTGCCCAGTGGCCGCCGGTACGGCGTGGTCGCCGGGACGGCCCGACTGATCGAGCTGATCCGCGACTTCCGGTTCGATCCCAGCGAGGTGGAGTTCCTGCTGCGGACCGGGGTGGTCGACGAGATGGCGGCGGCCTGGCTCACCGACTACCGCTTCAGCGGGGACGTCGACGGCTACGCCGAGGGCGAGCTGTTCTTCCCCGGTTCACCGATCCTCACCGTCTCCGGCGGTTTCGCCGAGTGTGTGGTGCTGGAGACGCTGGTGCTGTCCGTGCTCAACCACGACAGTGCGGTGGCCGCCGCGGCGGCGCGGATGGTGACCGCGGCGCGCGGCCGGGCGCTCATCGAGATGGGGTCGCGCCGGGCGCACGAGGAGGCGGCGGTGGCCGCGGCGCGGGCGGCGTACCTGGCCGGTTTCCGGTTCACGTCCAACCTCGCCGCCGGTGCGCTCTACGGTATTCCGACGGCGGGCACGGCGGCGCACGCCTTCACCCTGCTGCACGACGACGAGCGGGCGGCGTTCGCCTCGCAGGTCGCCACGCTGGGCAAGGACACCACGCTGCTGGTCGACACGTACGACATCAGCCAGGGCATCCGCAACGCGATTGCGGTGGCCGGGCCGGAGCTGCGGGCGGTACGCATCGACTCCGGCGACCTCGCGGTGATCGCTCAGCAGTCCCGGGAGCTGCTCGACTCGTTGGGCGCCACCGAAACCAAGATCATCGTTTCGGGTGACCTGGACGAGTACGCGATCGCCGCGCTGGCCGCCGAGCCGGTCGACATGTACGGCGCCGGCACGGCCGTGGTCACCGGTTCCGGGGCACCGACCGCCGGGTTGGTGTACAAGCTGGTCGAGGTCGAGGGACGGCCGGTGGTGCAGCGCGCCGAGCCCAAGGCGCCGATCGGAGGGCGGTAGGGCGCGGGCCGCCGGCCCAAGCCGACCGGCACCGCCACCGAGGAGATCATCGTCCCGCAGGGCGTTCCGGACCGGCAGCCCAACGACCGCCTGCTCCAGCAGTCGTTCGTGGTCGCCGGGGAGCCGGTGCCGCTGCCGACGCTCGACGAGTCGCGGGAGCACCTGCGGGAGTGCCTGATCTCCATCCCGTGGGAGGGGCTGAAGCTCTCGGCCGGCGACCCGGCCGTGCCGGTCACCGTCGTACCCGCTGGTTGAGCCTTCCGCCGATCCGATCTCGAAGGGGAACCCCTGATGGCCAACGCGCTGATCATCGTGGACGTGCAGAACGACTTCTGCGAGGGCGGCTCGCTGGCCGTCGCCGGTGGGGCCGGGGTGGCCGCCGGGATCTCCCGGCTCCTCGCCGCCGAGCCGGACCGGTGGACGCACGTGGTCGCCACCAAGGACTACCACGTCGACCCGGGTGCCCACTTCGGCGATCCGCCGGACTTCGTGGAGTCCTGGCCCCGGCACTGCGTGGTCGGCACCAGCGGTTCGGAGTTCCACAGCGAACTGGACACCGCCCGGATCGAGGCGATCTTCCACAAGGGCGAGCACGCGGCGGCGTACTCCGGTTTCGAGGGGCATGCCGACGACGGCGAGTGCCTGGCCGACTGGCTGCGCCGGCACGGCGTGGACCGGGTCGACCTGGTCGGCATCGCCACGGACCACTGCGTGCGGGCGACCGCGCTGGACGCCGCCCGGGAGGGTTTCGCCACCACCGTGCTGCTCGAGTTGACCGCCGCCGTCGCCCCGGCGACCACCGACGTGGCCCTGCGCGCGATGGAGGGCGCCGGGGTGATCATGCACGGGCAGCCTGTGATCAGGGCCGCATGAGCCGCTAATTCGTTGGCCAAGGGGCCGCCGCCGGTTGAGGATGTCGCCGGAGGTACGGACCCACGTGAACATGAAGCCTTACCGGCGGGCACTCGCCCTGCCCGGCCTGCGATC
>NZ_JAGPXZ010001254.1:0-1020 GCF_018070305.1 Micromonospora sp. M51
ACGGCAGTACGGTCTGCCCGCTACCGAACTGGTCGACGGCGGCGCCGGTCGGAAGGTCGGTCGTCCCCGTACCTACGCGGTGGGTGGCGTCACCCACCGCGGCGGCCGTCCGAGTGGCCTCTGGGTCGAGGTCGCTCCGGGCCGCCTCATCGAGGTCACCGGTCCCATGCTGTCCACACCGGACGGAAACAGCCTCGACGGTATGGACTGGTCGAGCTTCGCCCCCGGCGACCGCGTCACCCTGTCGGTGCAGCGGCACGATCCCACCGAGATCGGCGGCCTTGTGCTGCACGAGTGGATCGCCGGCCCCCGGGGGGCGCTGGGGCGGCGCGCGCTGCTGCCGATCGGGCAGACCGACACCGCCCGCCGCAGCGTACGGGTGGGGGTCGGGATCTGGTCGGCCACCCTGCCCACCGAGCCCGACGAGGCTCACCGGAAGGACTCCCTGGTCTGGCTCACCGATCGGAACGAGGTCACGTCGGCTGGCGAGAGACCTGTGGTCGGTCGCGGTGACACGGTCCTTCTCGAGGAGGGCGAGGCCGGCCTCAGCATCGTTGGCCTGCCGGATCGTGTCCCCGTGGCGGCCGGGAGCGACTCCATGGCGGGATGGCTCGTCGCGGCGTTGAAGGATCCGGCGGATCGTCGGGCGCTGTTCGAGCTGTGCGGGGGTGCTCTGCCCGTCACGGTCGAGGAGGTGTCCGGGACGACCATCCGCTGTTCGCGGCGCCGGCACGACCGCGACCTGAGCCCGGGTGAACTGACAGTGCTTCAGCCGCTCGGTGTGCTGCCGTCCGGTGAGCTGCTGCTGCGCCGGGGATTCCGGCTGGCTGTGGGTGCCGTCGGTGACCTCGTTCCGGGCCTTCCGCTTCCCCTGGTCGACCAGGCCATCCAGACGATCCGCCGCACGAGGCAACCGCTCTGGGCGTACGCCGACCGGTCGGCGGGAGTTCGGCTCGGGTTGCCCGACGAGCCGAGCCGACCTGCCGAGGAGATCACCGTCAGGACGGTGGGAGTGATCGG
>NZ_JAGPXZ010001255.1:0-1011 GCF_018070305.1 Micromonospora sp. M51
GGTCGCGCAACACGTGAAGGTGGCCCAGTCGGGGCAGGGGGCCGACGAGGTGTTCGCCGGCTACGGCTACCACCAGCCACTGGTCGACGCGCCCCGGCACGGGGCCGCCGAGACGTTCGCCGCCGCGTTCTTCGACCGCGACCACGACGAGCTGCGCCGCATCGTCGGCCCGGCGTACGCGCTGGAGCAGGACGCCAGCCGGGACCTGCTCACCGGCCACCTCGGCGCGCCCGGGGCGCAGACCGCGCTGGACGCCGTGCTGCGCCTGGACACCCACCTGATGCTCCCCGACGACCCGGTCAAGCGGGTGGACAGCATGAGCATGGCGTGGGGCCTGGAGGTGCGTACGCCCTTCCTCGACCAGGATCTGGTCACCCTGGCCGCGCACTGCCCACCGGAGCACAAGGTCGCCCAGGGCGGCAAGGGCGTGCTCAAGGAGGTGGCCCGGGAGGTGCTGCCCGCCGAGGTGATCGACCGGCCCAAGGGCTACTTTCCGGTGCCGGCGCTGCGCAACGTGGACGGCCCGGTGCGCGAGATGGTCGCCGAGGCGTTGCAGGCGCCGGTCGCCCGCGAGCGGGCACTGTTCCGCCCGGAGTACGTGGCGCACCTGCTCGCCGAGCCGGACCGGGCGCAGGCGGCGGCCGGGAGCAACAAACTGTGGCAGCTCGGTCTGCTGGAGCTGTGGCTGCAGACGCACGACATCAGCTGAACGTCGTCCGCCGCCATCGGCGGGCGGTCAGCTGGCGGCGGTGCGGGTGATCAGGTCGTCGAGGACCAGGCGCAGGTCCCCGTCGCGCTCCAGCACCTGCCGCTGCCGGGTCGCGCCGGTGCCGTCCCGGCGGAGCCGGGCGAGTTGCGCCACCACGTACCCCAGGTCGCCGTGGCGCAGCAGGGCCGGGGCGATCACCGCCATCAGCTCGTCGACGAGCGCCCAGGCCGGGCGGGTACCGCCGGCCCGCAGGTCGATCAGCTCGCCGTCGAGGCCGTCGTGGGCGGCCCGCCAGTGCGCCG
>NZ_JAGPXZ010001256.1:0-1010 GCF_018070305.1 Micromonospora sp. M51
GAAGACGGCTTCCGGTTCGCGGGATAGTCCCTCGCCGGAGATGAGGATTTCGGGGAGTTGGTTGTCGCCGGCTTGCCAGCGCAGGGCGGCGAAGTGGCCCCACTTCATGCCCTGGTTGGGCTTGGTGGGTGAGCCGGAGCCGACCACGAGGACGGCGGGCGGGACTTCGGTGTGCTGGTTGCGGATGGCCGCCCAGGCGGCTTCCAGCGCGGCGACGAGGCCGGCGGTGGAGATGTCGTTTTGACACGTACGTGTCACGTCGGTGATCTCGGCAGCGGTGGTCATGCGGCCCTCCAGGTGGTTGGGGCGGCGGCGAGGGGGCTGGTCGGACGAGCCAGGTCACGGGGCCGGTCGGCAGGCCGCGTAGCGGCGGGGGTGTCGGCGGGGTCCGTGAAGACGGCGGTGGTCCGGCGGTTCGCGCGGGCGGCGTACATGGCGAGGTCGGCGCGGTGCAGCCACGCGGCGGCAGGGTGGGCCGGGTGGGCCAAGGTCGCGCCGAGGGTCGCGCCGACGGCCAGGGTTCGGCGGTCGTAGCTGACCGGGGTGGTCAGCCGGGTGTGGATGTGGGTGAGCCAGTCGGCCAGCCAGGGTTCGGCGTCGTCGCGCCGGGTGGCGGGGCCGGTGGTGATGAGGGCGAATTCGTCGCCGCCGAGGCGGGCGCAGATGCCGGCCGGGCCGGCGATGCCGGTCAGCCGGTTGGCGACGGTGGTGAGGATGTGGTCACCGGCGTCGTGGCCGTGGGTGTCGTTGACCTTCTTGAAGCTGACCAGGTCGATCAGGACGACCGCCACCGGGCGGCCAGTGGTGTGGGCGGTGGTGATGAACGAGTCGGCGGCGGCGGACAGGCCGGCGCGGTTGTGGATGCCGGTCAGCGGATCGTGGGTGGCCGCGTGCCGGACGGTGGCGAGTTCAGCCCGAAGGCTGTGCCGGGCGGTCAGGTAGCCGGCGGTAGCGGCGGCGCTGATAGCGCTGGCGGTGGCCAAGGCGCGCAGTCGGGGAGTCATCGGGTC
>NZ_JAGPXZ010001257.1:0-1007 GCF_018070305.1 Micromonospora sp. M51
CGACCACTGCCACCCCACGGCGGCGGGGCGGACGGTTGAGCATCTCGATCAGCGCGCCCAGATCACCACGACCGGGCTGGATGGCGGTGCCGGCGACGGCACGCAGCAGACCCTGCGCCTCCTTGCGCCCGGAGCGGGCCGGCAGCCGGGTGAGCACCCCGGGCCCCGGCGGCGGTGGTCTGCCCCGCCAGCGTCGGGCCGGCGCGGACACCCCGCCGCCGGTGCCGATCACGGCGCCGATCCGGTTACCGCCGCGCACGGTCAGGTGGGTGATGGCAGCGGCGGCGGCCACCACGACCTCCCGCTTGAGCCACTGCCCGGTGCCGAAGTCGAGGCTGGCGGAGAGGTCCAGCGCGAGCCAGGTCTCCAGTTCCCGGTCGGCGACCGTACGCCGCACATGCGGTGTGGTCGTGCGTGCCGTGACCGGCCAGTCCATCCGACGCACGTCGTCGCCGGGGCGGTACTCCCGGGACTCCCCCGCCTCACTGCCCGGTCCGGGCAGCAGGCCGGCGTAGTCGCCCTGCAGCAGACCGTCGAGCTTGCGGGTGACGAGCAGCTGAAGCCGGGACAACACGGCCTCGCTACGGTCGCCGAGGAGGGCTGGACGAGGGGTGGGT
This sequence comes from Micromonospora sp. M51, assembly GCF_018070305.1. Taxonomy (NCBI): domain Bacteria; kingdom Bacillati; phylum Actinomycetota; class Actinomycetes; order Micromonosporales; family Micromonosporaceae; genus Micromonospora; species Micromonospora sp. M51. The sequence continues at coordinate 618 of NZ_JAGPXZ010001257.1, forward strand.
GAGGTCACGGCCGCTGCCCGGGCCAACCAGCGCCCGGCGGCGGCGCGATCGAGGGCGGGGTGGCCTGCTGCCGGGGCGCGACAGCGGGAAGCGGGATCGTCGACATCACCCGCTGCACGATGTGGTCGGCGGGCACGTCGTCGGCGAGCGCGTCGTAGCTGAGCACCAACCGGTGCCGCAGGATGTCCGGCGCGATGTCCTGCACGTCCTGCGGCAGCGCGTAGTCCCGCCCGCGCAGCAGCGCCAGGGCGCGGGTCGCCCGGACCAGACCCAGCGAGGCGCGCGGGCTGGCACCGTACTGGATCAGTTGCGCGACGTCGGGCATGCCGTGCTCGGCCGGGGCGCGGGTGGCCAGGACCAACCGGACCGCGTAGTCGACCAGGGCGTTGT
>NZ_JAGPXZ010001258.1:0-1005 GCF_018070305.1 Micromonospora sp. M51
GTCACGGCTGTGCGCGCGGATCGCCTCGGCGATGCCGGGCACCTCGTAATCCAGCAGGCCCCGGGTCACGTCCGGCGTCCGGTCCGACGGGGAGCGCGTCACCCTTGGGCAGACCGTCGCGATGCAACAGATCGATGACCTCGGGTGTCGTCCGCAGACGGCCGGCCGCGACGGCCAACCGGCCCGTCACCGCCTTGGCGGAGACATCGACCATGCGGGCCGCGCCGGCGCGATCGACGTGGCTGAGCTGCGCGGGTTCGGTCACGGTCGTGAGCCTATCGGTGCGGTGCGACGGTGGCCGGAAGGAGCGACGTCACACCGACGATCACACCGGGTGCTGACGGTGCGACGGCCCGACGCCGCCCCTTCCTGACCGACCCGCCGCCGAGGTCGCTGGGGGGACCTGGCAGCGGGTGCGTGTCGGCGACCCGGTTCTGCCCAGGAGCAGAACCTCCCCCGTTCGCCGATACGGCCACGAAGTTACCGGGCCCGGCGATAAGAAATCGATAAGAGACGTTAGACCTGGTCAGAGCCCCGAGACCACAGTTGTGGAAGCCAGCACGGCAAGACGGCGTTCGGCCTCGAAACGCTCCGGCACCCCCATCCGCCGGAAGATCGCCAACGCCCGCTCCCAGTGCCTGCGGGCCTCGGCCGGGTCGGCGCGGGCGAAGCAGTCGGCGAGGCCGGCCAGGGCACGCCCCTGCTCGTACGGGTGCGAGATCCGGGTGGCCAGTCGCAGGGCGGCCTGGTGCATCTCGACGGCCTCGCCACCTCGCCCCTGCGCCAGCAGGGTACGGCCGAGTTCGTTCAGCGCGGCCGCCTCGACGTGTCGTTCCCCCGAGGTGATCGACAACTGTCTGGCCGCCTCGTGCTGCTGTTGGGCCTCGACCAGACGGCCGAGACCGCGATAGGCGATCCCGAGGTCGTTGCGCACCTCGGCCTCGGCGTACCGGTGGCCGGTGCGATCGCGCAGGGCCAAGGAGGCCATGAGGATCCGGATCGCCT
>NZ_JAGPXZ010001259.1:0-1005 GCF_018070305.1 Micromonospora sp. M51
CGCGCCGACGGCAGCGAACCCGACGAGTACGCGATCCGCGGCGACGTGGTCGCGATGTTCTCCACCGCCACCGAGACCACCATCGCCCTGCTCTCCTGGCTGTGGCCGGTGCTGGCGTCCCGCCCCGACGTGGCCGAGCGGATGACCGACGAGATCGAGCAGGTGGTCGGCGCCGAACGGGTCGGCCGCGAGCACCTGCCCCAACTGCGCTACGGCCGGATGGTGCTCGACGAGATGCTGCGGCTCTACCCGGCGGGTTGGATGATCCCGCGCACCGCGGTCGGCGACGACATGCTCGGCGGGGTGCGGATCAAGGCCGGCGGCACCGTGCTGGTCAGCCCGTACGTGACCCAGCGGATGTCGACGTTCTGGGACAACCCGTCGCTCTTCGACCCGGAGCGGTTCGCGCCGGAGCTGCCCCGGCGGCGTTACCGGTACTCCTACTTCCCGTTCGGCGGGGGCCCGCACCAGTGCCTCGGGCAGTACCTGTTCCTGCTGGAGGCCCAACTCATCGTCAGCACCGTGCTGAGCCGCTACCGCTTCCGGCTGCGCGAACCGGTGGGCCTCACCCCTCGGATGGGTGCCTCCCTGCAACCCAAGCAGCGTGCCGAGGTCATCCTCACCGCGGTCGAGCGCCCGGCCGCATCGTGACCGAGACCCCGCGACCGGCACCGGCAGCTCATGACGCGATCGCCGAGCAGGGCCGGGTGTGCGCGCTCGCCGTGCGGGGCGTACGCGACCTGCAGGAAGTTACCGCCGACCATCCCGAGCTGTTCGACGCCGCGCCGTTCGACCCGGCGCTGCTCAGCTCGGTGGCCACCACCGTCGCCTTCATCGCACCCTGGCACAGTGCCGCCGAACTGCGGATCACCACCCGTACCGTGCTCTGGGTCTTCGCCACCGACTGGCAGGTCGACTACCTCGCCCGGTCCGTCGACGACATCCGGAAGGTGGTGACCGACTGCCTCGCGGTGGCCGACGGCGCCACGCCGGCACCCGGGCGGC
>NZ_JAGPXZ010001260.1:0-1001 GCF_018070305.1 Micromonospora sp. M51
CACACTGACGCGACGACCGGCCGCTCCTTCGTGGACATCGTGCAGGACCGGGCCGAGCAGAAGGGCACCGGTCGGTGGACCGTGCAGAGCGCCCTGGACCTGGGCATCCCGATCACCGGGATCGCCGAGGCGACCTTCGCCCGCTCGCTCTCCGGGCACGTCGACCAGCGTGAGGCGGCCCGCCGGGCGTTCCCCGACGCGGGTGAGAAGTGGCAGGTCACCGACCGGGAGACCTTCATCGAGGACGTCCGCCGGGCGCTGCTCGCTTCCAAGATCGTCGCGTACGCGCAGGGCTTCGACCACATCCGCGCGGGCAGCCAGGAATACAACTGGGACATCGATCTCGGGGGCACCGCGACGATCTGGCGGGGCGGCTGCATCATCCGGGCCCGCTTCCTCAACCGGATCCGTGAGGCGTACGACGAGCAGCCGGACCTGCCGACGCTGCTGGTGGCCCCGTACTTCGCCGAGGCGGTCAGCGCCGGTGTGCCGAGCTGGCGACGGGTGGTGGGCGACGCGACCCGGGCCGGGGTGCCGACGCCCGCGTTCTCGTCGTCGCTGGCGTACTTCGACGCGTTGCGCGCCGAGCGGCTGCCCGCGGCGCTGATCCAGGGTCTGCGGGACAACTTCGGCGCGCACACCTACCAGCGGGTGGACCACGACGGCTCGTTCCACACCACCTGGGCCGGCGACCGCACCGAGTCCCCGGCGTAGCCGGCGCAGCACCTCGGCGCCCCGCGCGCCCGACACCCCGCGCGACCGACACCTCGGGCGCCCGGCACCCCGCGCGCCCAGCGCCCAGCGCCCAGCGCCCAGCGCCCAGCGCCCAGCGCCCAGCATGATCGTGCTGGATCCATGATGTAGTGGCCTCCGCGAAGGCGGAGGCCACTACATCCATGTTCCAGCGTGATCGTGGGAGGGCGACGCGAGCCGGCGGCGGTCAGGCGACCGTGGCGTGCATCTCCCAGACGAGGATCTCGGCCGGTTCGTCGGCGGTGACC
>NZ_JAGPXZ010000127.1:0-11112 GCF_018070305.1 Micromonospora sp. M51
CCACCGAGGCGACCATCGCGAGCATCAAGCAGGCCGAGGCGAAGCGGGACGCCCAGCAGATCGTGGAGTTGACCGAGACCGCGCGGCGCGTCCGCGACCAGGTCGCCCCGGTCCTGGCCGCCATCAAGACGGAGACGACCAGCGGACGCGCACCGGACGCCGCGCAGACCCGCCAGTGGCAGGAGGTCATGCGCCGGGCGGCCGAACCGTTCGCCGACCCGCCGTCGGGGACCACCGCCACCAACGTGGCGCGCGGCGGGCTGCGCGCAGCGGTCCAGCAGGCGTCGCTGGCTGTCGACGCGTACGCGCTGGCCGCCGGCGTTCCGGCCGCGCAGCGGGCGGCCGTGCTGGATGTCGCGGCCCGGCAGGCGGCCGAGGCCGCGACGATCTGGTCGGTGGCGGCGACCCAGCTCGACCAGGTCAGCGTCGACGCCGGCCACGGCCACCAGCACGTGTTCCTGGACACAGACCCGCACGGTGGGGCCCTCACCCCGGACGGGGCGGCCGAGGGAACCGGTGGTTGAGGCAGGTTGCTGCGTGAGTGTCCGGTTCGCCGGCGGTGACCCAGGTGTCGCGTCGCCCGGGTGACCACGGCGTGATCTGGGGGCGACGCGCCCGATCGGGTACGGTCGCTTATCGCAAAGTCTATGAACCAGATTGGCTTTCTGTGCAAGGGAAGCCGAATCGGAGGGACACAGCCGTGAGGTTCCCAAGCGCCGTCCGTCAGGCCGGCCTCGTCGTGGCCGTCGCCGCCCTCGCACTGACCGCGGGTTGCGCGAAGAAGGACGACAGTGAGGTCCAGGCCAGCGGCGTCAAGCTGGTCGCGGCGGGCAAGCTGACCGTCTGCACCCACCTGCCGTACCCGCCGTTCCAGTCCAAGGACGCGAGCGGCAAGGTGACCGGCTTCGACGTCGAGATCATGGACCTGGTCGCCAAGGAGCTCGGCGTCGAGCAGACGATCATCGACACCCCGTTCGAGGGGATCAAGTCCGGCCAGGACCTCAACACCGGCAAGTGCGACGCGGCCGCCGCCGGCATGACGATCACCGAGGAGCGGAAGAAGGTCATCGACTTCTCCGATCCCTACTTCGACGCCACCCAGGCGATGCTGGTGAAGACCGGCAAGACGTACAAGTCGCTGGACGACCTCCGGGACAAGAAGCTTGGCGTCCAGGCGGCCACCACCGGTCGTGACTACGCCAAGAAGCTCGAGGCGGAGAAGGGCCTGAAGCTGGTCGAGTTCGAGGACCTCGCCGCCCTGCAGCAGGCCGTCGCCAACGGCCAGGTCGAGGCCGCCATCAACGACCTGCCGGTCTGGACCGAGTACCTGAAGAAGAACCCGGGCGGGTTCGAGGTCGCCGCCGAGTTCGACACCGGCGAGCAGTACGGCTTCCCGGTCAAGAAGGACGCCAACCCGGAGCTGCTCAAGAAGATCAACGAGGTGCTGGCCAAGGCCAAGCAGGACGGCACGTACGACACGATCTACGAGAAGTGGATCGGCAAGCGGCCGAACGCCTGAGCCGCAGAGCCGGCCGAGCGCCTGAGCACCACGTAGTACCGGAGGGCGCGCGTCCCGCGCGCCCTCCGTGTCGGTAGACCTCCGGGAAGGCAACGAGCCAACGTGAAGCTGCGACGCCGCCAGCGGGAGCGGCTGTCCCTCGGGATCCAGTACCTGATCTTCATCGCCGTCATCGCCGTGGTGGCCTTCGCCGCGGACTGGGGCAGGCTGGCCGACGCGTTCTTCCGCGTCGACATCATCACGTCGATGTTCCCGACGATCATCACCGTGGCGCTGCGCAACACGGTCCTCTACACACTCGGCGCGTTCGCCTTCGGCCTCGTGTTCGGCACCATCCTGGCGCTGATGCGGCTGTCCCGGGTGGCGCCGTACCGCTGGGTGGCGACGGCGTACATCGAGCTGTTCCGGGGTCTACCCGCGCTGCTGGTGCTCTTCCTCGTCGGGTACGGCATCCCGATCGCCTTCCCGGAGCGCGAGATTCCGGGCGGGGTGTTCGGTTCGATAGCTATCGGCCTCGGGTTGACCGCCGCGGCGTACATGGCCGAGACCATCCGGGCCGGCATCCAGGCCGTTCCCAAGGGGCAGATGGAGGCGGCGCGGACCCTCGGCATGTCGCACTTCACCGCCATGCGCACGATCGTCATCCCGCAGGCGTTCCGGATCGTGATCCCGCCACTGACGAACGAGCTCATCCTGCTCACCAAGGACTCGTCACTGGCCTACGTGCTCGGCGTGACGGCGCAGACCATCGAGATCACCAAGTTCGGTCGGGACATGCTCAACGACCGGGTGAACGCGACGCCACTGCTGGTGGCCGGCCTGGCCTACCTGGTGATCACCCTGCCGCTGTCGCAGGTGGTACGACGCCTCGAACTCCGCTACGCGAAGGCTCGGTGACCCCATGACGACCACGCCTTCCCGCCCCGCCGTGGAGATCCGCGACCTGCACAAGTCCTTCGGTCCGCTCGAGGTGCTCAAGGGCATCGACTTCGAGGTCGGCCAGGGCGAGGTGGTCTGCGTCATCGGGCCGTCCGGCTCCGGCAAGTCGACACTGTTGCGCTGCGTCGACCTGCTGGAGCAGCCGACGGCCGGCACGATCTGGGTGAACGGGGTCGAGATGACCGACCCGGACGTCGAGATCGACCAGGTTCGCCGTGGTATCGGCATGGTCTTCCAGTCGTTCAACCTGTTTCCGCACCTGACCGTCCTGAACAACCTCACCATCGCCCAGCGTCGGGTGCTCCGGCGGGGTCGGGCCGAGGCCGAGCGGATCGCCCGGGCCAACCTGGAGCGCGTCGGGCTGACCGACAAGGCCGACGCCTTCCCGGCCCAGCTCTCCGGTGGGCAGCAGCAGCGCGCGGCGATCGCCCGGTCGCTGTCGATGGAGCCGAAGCTGATGCTGTTCGACGAGCCGACCTCGGCGCTCGACCCGGAACTCGTCGGCGACGTGCTCACCGTGATGCGCAAGCTGGCCGAGGACGGCATGACGATGATGGTGGTCACCCACGAGATGGCGTTCGCCCGTGACGTCGCCGACCGGGTCGTCTTCATGGACGGTGGCGTGGTGGTCGAGCAGGGGCCGCCGCAGGAGGTGCTGGGCGCGCCGAAGCACGAACGGACCCGCGCGTTCCTCTCCCGGGTCCTCGACCCGACCCACGTCGCGCAGCTCGGCCAGCCGGACCAGGCGCCCGAGCCACCGCAGGCCCCGAGCCTGCCTGCGGACGACCGCCACCAGCTCTGACAGACATCTCCCGTACGGCTGACGCCGGATTGCCGCAGTGACGGCAGCCCGGCGTCCGCTTGTGTGTCAGCTTCATGTCAATCGACAGACGTCGTGATGTCAAGGTAATCTTTTTGCAATCAGAGCTGTACTTTCGTCGATGGATTACATAAGTTGCTGTCATCCATCGAAAGCTTTGAGTCTTCCGAGCAAAGCACGCGACGAGCCTCACCCTCAGTCGTGCCACCGCCCCCGCGCTCGGGTCGATGCACCCTGTCCTCGTCGCGTCTTCGCCCGGTCGGGAACGGAGACCAATGGACGATCACGCTGGTGGCCCTCACCGCCACCTGTCCCGTAGATCGCTGATCGCCACCGGTGCGCTCGCCGCCGGGGCACTGGGCGCGTCCGCCCCGGCGATCGGCAGCGCGTTCGGCGGCAGCCCCGCCCGGGCCGCCGCCGGTGTCACCAAGAAGATCACCATCTACGCCGAGCAGTTGCCCGGCAACCTGTTCGGGTACGGCCTGGCACCCGGTCAGGCCACCGTTCCGGGCCCGATCCTGGAGATGTACGAGGGTGACACCCTGGAAATCACCCTGGTCAACACCACCGACCAGCGGCTCTCCATCCACCCGCACGGGGTGGACTACAGCACCGAATCCGACGGCAGCCCGTTCAACGCCTCGTTCAACAATCCCGGTGAGACCCGGACGTACGTCTGGCGCTCGCACGAGATGGTGGCCGCGGCGGGCCGGCGGTACATGCCCGGCAGCGCCGGCTACTGGCACTACCACGATCACGCGATGGGCACCGACCACGGCACCGGCGGTGTCGCGAAGGGACTGTACGGCGCGCTGATCGTCCGGCGGCGCGGCGACATCCTGCCGTCGAAGCAGTTCACCGCCGTGTTCCACGACATGATGATCAACAACAAGATGGCACCGGCGACCCCGATGTTCGAGGCGAACCTGGGCGAGCGCGTCGAGTGGATCGCCATCGGCCACGGCAACCTGTTCCACACCTTCCACCTGCACGCGCACCGGTGGGCGGACAACCGCACCGGGATGTTGGAGGGGCCGAGCGACCCCAGCCTGGTGGTCGACAACAAGGACCTCAACCCCGGCAGCTCGTTCGGCTTCCAGGTGCTGGCCGGGGAGGGTGTCGGACCCGGCGCCTGGATGTACCACTGCCACGTGCAGACGCACTCCGACGGCGGCATGGCCGGGATCTTCCTGGTGCGCAACGCCGACGGCAGCATGCCGCCGGGCGCCGAAGAGGCCATCCACCGGTTCCAGGGCCACACCCACACGCACGGAAGCTGACCGAACCGAAAGTGGGGACGGGCATGACCAGAAACCTACGACGAACCCTCGCCGCCTTAGCGGCCCTCGCGACACTGCTCCCGGCGACGACGACGGCCGCGGCCGCCGCCGCGCCACGAACGGCCGCCGCCCCGCAGGCGGCGCAACCACAGAGGACAGCTGTCCTGGTGTTCCACGGGCCGGTGGCCGAGCAGCAGGACCCGGTGTCCCGTGCGGTCGACACCATCAAACAGCTTGCTGCCGGTCATGACATCGATGTCACGGCCACCACCGACCCCGGTGTGTTCACCACGGCGGGGCTGTCCGCGTACCGCAGCGTGGTCTTTCTCTCCGCGACGGGCGCCGCGCTCAACCGCGACCAGGAGTCGGCGCTACAGAGCTACATGAAGGCCGGCGGCGGTTTCGTCGGCATCGCCGACGCCGCCCGCGCCCAGGTCGACTCGACCTGGTTCACCGGCCTGATCGGCACCCGACCGGCCGGCGCCATCCCGGTGGCCGAGCCGGTGGCCCGGGTGACCGCCAGCGGCGAGAACCCGCCCAACGAGACCAAGGAGAAGCTGACCGACGGCGACGCCAACACGAAGTGGCTGGTCCGCACCCCGACCGGCTGGGTGGCGTACGAGTTGGCCGCGCCGAAGCGGGTCACCGGGTACGCGCTCACCTCGGCCAACGACTCCGCCGGCCGGGACCCGAAGGACTGGACCCTGCAGGGCTCCACCGACGGGCAGAGCTGGACCGACCTGGACCGTCGCACCGGGCAGATCTTCCCGGACCGCTTCCAGACCCGCCGGTTCGACATCGCCACGCCGCAGGAGTTCACCCGCTACCGGCTCAACGTCACGGCGAACAGCGGAGAGCCGCTGGTCCAACTCGCCGACCTGCGCCTGTTCACCGGCAGCACCACCGCCCCGGAGCCGCCCGCGGTGAACCGCGCGGTGGTGAACATCCTGGACCGCAAGCACCCGGCCACCGCGTCGCTGCCGATGACCATCACCCGGTCCGACCGTTGGGAGAACTGGGACCCGAACCCGATCGGCACGGTGCACACGCTCGCCCAGGTGGAGGAGCGGCACTACAACCCGGGGGCGGCCGCCAACGGCCCGTTCCACCCGGTGTCCTGGTGCCGGGACTACGACGGCGGCCGGTCGTTCTACACCGGCATGGGCCACACCGAGGGCAGCTACGGCGAGGAGGCGTTCCGCGCGCACCTCACCGGCGCGCTGAACTGGACCACCGGTCGGGTACGCGGCGACTGCCAGGCCACCATCGCGTCGAACTACAAGGTGGAGCGACTCACCGCCGCCAACCAGACCGGCCAGCTGGACCAGATCGGCGAGCCGCACGGGCTCACCATCACGCCCGACGGCACCGTCTTCTACGTCGGCAAGGCGGCCTGCCCGAGCGGCCCGATCGCGGACTGGAACAACCCGAACGTCGGCAAGGGCTGCGGCACCATCCACTCCTGGGACCCGCGGACCAAGCAGGCCAAGCTGCTCACCACCCTGGAGGTGATGGGCAACCGGGGCAGCGGCTCCGAGCTGGTGAAGAACGAGGAGGGCCTGCTCGGCATCGTGCCCGACCCCGCGTTCGCCGAGAACGGCTGGCTCTACGTCTACTGGATGCCGCACGAGTCGGTCGACCGGGTGAAGCGGGTCGGTCAGCGCACCATCTCGCGGTTCACCTACGACCGTCAGGCGCAGACCATCGACCAGGCCACCCGGAAGGACCTGTTGCAGTTCCCGGTGCAGGTCCACAGCTGCTGCCACGCCGGTGGCGGCATGGCGTTCGACGCCAAGGGCAACCTCTACGTCGGCTCCGGCGACAACAACTCCTCCGAGGGGTCGCAGGGCTACGCCGGCAACAACTGGACCCAGGAGTACGAGGGGATCTCGTTCCAGGACGCCCGCCGCACGTCGGGTAACACCAACGACCTCGCCGGCAAGATCATCCGGATCCACCCGGAGCCGGACGGCACGTACACCATCCCGGAGGGCAACCTGTTCCCGCCGGGCACCGAGAAGACCCGACCGGAGATCTACGTGATGGGCGTGCGCAACATCGCCCGTCTCCAGATCGACCCGAAGCACCAGTGGCTGACCGCCGGCTGGGTCGGCCCGGACGCCTCGTCGCCCAGTCCCACCCTCGGCCCGGCGAAGTACGAGACGGCCACCATCATCACCTCGGCCGGCAACCAGGGCTGGCCGTACTGCATGGGCAACCGGCAGCCGTACCGCGACCGCAGCAACACCGACGCCACAGTGCTCACCGGCTGGTACGACTGCGACAACCTGAAGAACACCTCGCCGCGCAACACCGGGCTGGAGGACATCCCGGCGGCCCGGGACAACATGATCTGGTACTCGCCGGACGGCGGCGGCCCGGTCTTTCCGAAGCGCACCGACGGCAGCGGCCTGCCGACCTACGTCGCGGCCGACGCCACCTACACCCAGCCGTACCTGCGCGGCGGCGGCCAGGCCATCATGTCCGGTCCGACGTACCACCGCGACCTCGTCGACACCGACAGCGGCGTGGCGTGGCCGGAGCACTGGGACGGCAAGTGGTTCATCGGCGACCAGTCGAACGCCGCCAACCGGGTGGCGGTCACCGTCGACCCGGCCGGCGTGCCACAGGCCGCCCCACCGGTGTACGCCGAGTCGCTGCGGGCCATCATCCCGGGCGGTAACGGCGACACCAGGTTGCAGAGCTGGATGGACGCCAAGTTCGGCCCGGACGGCGCGCTCTACCTGCTCGACTACGGCGGCGGGTTCTTCAGCCTGCACGCCAACCAGAAACTGATCCGGATCACCTACACCGGCGGGGCGCCCACCCCGGCACCGGCGGCGACCTCGGTCGCCGTGCAGAACAAGCCGCTGACCGTGGCCTTCACCGGTTCCCGCTCCGGCGGCGTCAGCCACCGCTGGGAGTTCGGCGACGGCGCCACGTCGACCGAGGCGGACCCCCGGCACGTGTACGCCCGGGTCGGCACCTACACCGCGAAACTGACCGTCACCTACGCCGACGGTGAGACGGCGACGGTGCAGAGCACTGTCACGGTGGGCTGCGCGGTGCCCGACGACCGGCCCACGGTGTGGCTCGGCGACACGGACACCGGGGTGCCCAGTCGCACGGTCGGGCAGGGCTGCACGGCCAACGACCTGATCGACGACGAGAGCACCTGGGCCGACCACAACGGTTTCGTCCGGCACGTGACCGCCGTGGCCCGCTCGTTGCAGGACGACGACCTGCTCAGCACCCGCGAGGCGGGCACCCTCACCCGGCTGGCCGCCGCGTCGGAGATCGGCCGGGACGGCCACACCGGGTACGAGCCGCTCTTCGACGGCACCGCCGAGTCGCTGCGCGGTTGGCAGCAGGCGCCGGACGGGAAGTTCGGCATCGAACCGGACGGGTCGCTGCGTTCCAGCGGTGGCATGGGCATGCTCTGGCACACCAAGGAGCTGGGCGACTTCTCGCTGAAGGTGCAGTTCCGGGACATCGCCCCGGGCACCGGCCGGGCCAACACCGGCGTCTTCATCCGGTTCCCGGACCTGCGCACCCCGCTCGACCAGCGACCGCCGGGCAGCTGCGGCACCGTCGGGTCGGCCCGGACCTCGCAGGCCTGGATGGCGATCTACTGCGGACACGAGATCCAGATCTACGACGGTGACACCGGTGAGCCGCAGAAGACCGGCTCGGTCTACAACTTCGACCCGGTGCCGCTGGCCCAGGCCGGCGTCACCCCGAAGAACGAGTGGAACGACTACGAAATCCGCGCCGTCGGGCAGCACTACACGATGATCCGCAACGGTGTGGTGATCAACGAGTTCGACAACACCCCGGGCAAGCAGTCGTCGCGTGCCGGCGACCCACCGACGGACCTGCGGCAGTTCCTGCGCGGCTTCATCGGCCTGCAGAACCACGGTGACAACGACCTGGCCGAGTTCCGCAACATCCGCGTGCGGGAACTCTAGGAGAGACGATGACCCGACGACTGAAGGCCGCGCTGGCGGCGCTCCTGCTCACGGTGACCCCGTTGGCAGCGGTGCCCGCCTCCGCCGCCCCGCGCGTCGCCGCCGACCAGGTGCTGACCTGGACCGCCGACGACAGCATCACCCGCTACAAGTCCGCGCCCACCACGGCGGTGGCCGGGGCGACCACGATCATCTGGGAGAACAGCGCGGCCACCGGCAACACCACCGGGATGCCGCACACCCTGACCTTCGACACCAGCACCGAGGGCTACAACCACGACGTCACAGTCAACATCCTGGCCAGCCCGTTCGACGCCAACGACGGCCGCCACCAGGCGACAGTGACGCTGACCCCGGGCCGGTACCGCTACTTCTGCTCGATCCCCGGCCACAGCCAGATGGTCGGTGAGCTGGTGGTCACCGACGGCGGTGGGGGCGGTGACACCACCGCGCCCACAGTGACCGGCACCGTCTCCGGCGACCAGGACCAGGACGGCAACTACCTCGGCGCGGCCACCGTGACGGTGACGGCCACCGACGCCGACTCGGGGGTCGCGACCGTCGAGTACCAGGTCGACGACACCAGCTTCCACCCGTACACCGAACCGGTGCGGGTGACGGCGGTCGGCGACCACGCGGTGCAGTTCCGCGCCACCGACCAGGCCGGCAACACCAGCGAGGTCGGCTCGGTGCAGTTCCGGATCGTCGAGGCCGGGGAGCAGGACACCACCGCGCCGGAGGTGAAGGCCACGCTGGCCGGCGACCGCGACGGCGACGGCAACTACGTCGGTACGGCCACCGCCACGCTCACCGCCACCGACGCCGGATCCGGTGTCGCCACCATCGAGTACTCGTTGGACGGCGCTGCCTTCACCGCGTACACGAACCCGATCGTCGTGACCGCGGTCGGGATGCACATGCTGCACTACCGGGCCACCGACGTCGCCGGCAACACCTCGGCCGAGCAGATGGAACACTTCACAGTCGTCGAGCCGCAGGCCGCCGACACCACCCCACCCACCGTCACCGCCACGGTGACCGGTGACCGCAACGACGACGGCGCGTACGTCGGCGGCGCGACGGTGACCGTCACCGCCACCGACGCCGACTCGGGTGTGGCGAGCGTGGAGTACGCGCTCGACACCGGTGCCTGGACCGCGTACTCGACTCCGGTCACCGTTCGCGCCACCGGGGCGCACACGGTGCGCTTCCGGGCGACCGACACCGCCGGGAACGCCGCCGCCGAGCAGTCGACGACGTTCACCGTGGTGGCCGACGGCACCGACGCCTGCCCGGAGTCCGACACCCGGGCCACGGTGGTCATCGACGGTGACGACACCGGTGTCCGCAACGTCGACACCGGCAACGGCTGCACCATCAACGATCTGATCGACGAACACGCCGACTACCCCGGCCACGCCGAATTCGTCCGACACGTCGAAGCGGTCACCGCCGCGCTGGTGACCGGCGGCACGCTCGACCGGCGGCAGCAGGGCGCCATCGTCCGGGCCGCGGCCCGATCGGACGTCGGCGCATGAGTCCTCGAACCTCATCGACAGGGAGAAACACGATGCCCGGACGTACCGTCGCCAAGCTGGCCACCGTGAGCGCCGTCATCGCGGCCTCGGTGCTGGCCGTGGCGCCCACCGCACACGCCGACCTGGTCACCCACTGCATCGGTACCGGCGGTGCGGTCACCGTGCCCAACGACCTGCTCGTGCCCGCCGGCGAGTCCTGCGCGCTGACCGGCACCACGATCACCGGCAACGTCACCGTCGCGGCCGGCGGCAACCTGGTGGTGACCGGTGGCCGGATCAGCGGCGAGGTACGCGTCGCGGCCGACGGGTACCTGGACGCGACCGAGACGACAGTCGCCGGCCAGGTGGTGCTCGCCGCCGGGGGCTACGGGATCTTCCTGAAGGACGCGAGCACCGGCACTCTCACCGTCCGGCCGAAGGGCTCCACGACCATCGACAGTTTCCTCTTCGCCGAGGCGTCGACGGTCAGCGGGCACGTCAACGTCAGTGCCGGTGAGGTCCGGCTGGACCGGGGCACGCAGGTGCAGCGCAACGTCAGCAGCACCGGCACCTACTACACCGACCTGCACGACTCGTTCGTCGACGGCACGCTGTCGGTGCTCAACAGCGCCACCGGCAGCGTGGTGTGTGGCAGTGCCGTCCAGGGCCGGGCCACCTTCGCCGGCAACCTGGGTGGTGTGCAGCTCGGCCCGAACGGCACCCTCGACAGCTGCGCCTCCGGCGGTTACTGGGGCGGGGACGTGAGCGTCACCAGCACGACCGGTGGCGTCACGGTCGACGACAACATCATCAACGGTCAGCTGGCGGTGACGTCCAACGACCCGGCCGCCCAGGTGGCCGCGAACAACCGGATCCGTGGCGGCGTGACCGGTGACCAGGCCGCGGCCACCACCAACCGGGCGGCGCGGGTGGCCGCACCGGACCGCGAGGAGGCCGGCGACGAGCGCGCCGAGGTACGCCGTACCTCGGCCGTACAGGAGGCCACCGAGGCGGGCGCCGCCCGGCTCTAGCTCATCGACGCGGCGGTGGCCGGTCACCCGGAATCGGG
>NZ_JAGPXZ010001261.1:0-1001 GCF_018070305.1 Micromonospora sp. M51
GTCGACTCAATGACGGGTGTCCATCGACGTCTGCCGCGCGCGGCGGGCCGGCGCGGCACCCGGTTGCTCAGACCGAGCCAGATCAGCACCCCACCCGTGCCGAGGGTGAACAGATTCGCCTCGGTGGAGAAGGACGCGAACCGGCCACCGACGAGCGACAGGCAGACGAGAACGGGAACGGAGACGGCGGGCCGGTCCCAGGCGCGGGGGGCCTCCACGGTGAGGTCGTGCGGCTGCTCCATCCCGCAATTCTTCCCGGTCACACGGAGGGCGGGAAGACCGACACTCCCCGGAGCTGACCCTGATCTTCCGGATCCGATCGACGAAGGTCGAAGTTCGGCCTCAGCCGATCAGCGCCGCGTCCAGCTGAGCACGGATCGACTCGACCACCTGCTCGACGCTGCCCCGACCGGTGAACCCGGCCGCGAACGTGTGCCCACCACCGCCCAGGGCGACCGCGACCCGACTGACGTCCACCGCGCCCTTGCTGCGCATCGACACCGCCCACTCGGCGGGCCGGGTCTGCTTCACCACGCAGCTCACATCCGCCTCGGCGGTGCACCGCACCGAGTCGATCAACGCCTCCAGCACGTACGGCCGCTGGTCGTGCCGGGCCAGGTCGTCCAGCGTGGCGAAGGTCCAGACCAACCCCCGGCCGGCAGCGGCGGCCGGCTCCAGCCGGGCGCGACCGAGCACCTCGCCGAAGAGGCGAACCGCGCCGAAGGGCCGGGTGTCGAAGACCCGTCGGGAGATGTCACCGGGCGAGATGCCGGTCGCCAACAAGCGGGCAGCCATCTGATGCACCGCCGGCGTGGTCGCCTCGAAGCGGAACGAGCCGGTGTCAGTGGTCAGCGCCGTGTAGAGGCACTCGGCGATGGCCGGATCGACCACCACCCCGAGCCGGGCCAGCAGCTGCTCGGCCACGACCGACGTGGCCGCCGCACTCGGATCGACCAGGTTGACCGTGCCGAAACCGGGGTTCGAGGCATGGTGGTCGAGCA
>NZ_JAGPXZ010001262.1:0-996 GCF_018070305.1 Micromonospora sp. M51
CAGCTGCCGAGCTGAACGCCAGCCCGGCCAGGGAGCCGAGGGCCACCGAACCCGGTGCCCCGTGCAGCCGTACGGCGAAGACACCGAGCACCGCGATCACCCCGAGCGCCACCAGCAGGGCTATCGAACCGGCGGTGCCGAGCTGCTTCGACGGTGCCGGCCGGGCGGACAGCACCAGCGCGGTGATCCCCGCGAAGAGCAACGCCAGCAGCACCACCTCCGCCGCCGGCAGCCGCCACTTCAACACCAGCACCCCGAGGATGGCGGTCACCCCGAGCCCGGCGGCCACGCTGGCCTGCACGAGGAACAGCGGCAGGTCCCGTCGGGCCAGGAAGGCGAGCACGAAGCCGCCGATCTGGCAGCCCAGGCCGACCAGGTACGTCCGATGCCCGGCGAGGCGCAGCAGCAGACCCGGATCGAAGGTGTGGTGGACAGTGGTGCGGGCCGCCGCCACCGACTGGAGCAGGTTGGCGAAGCCGTACGCGACGATCATCGCCGCGAGGAAGCACCAGCCGGAGGAGACCACCTGGCGAGGATAGAGGTTGCCGGGGGTCAGCGCGCGGCTGGTCGATCGAGGCGGGTGAGGATGTCGGCGTGCAGCACACCGTTGGTGGCCACCACGCTGCTGTCGGTGCCCGGGGCGCCCGCCGGGGCCGGTCGACCGGACAGATCAGTGACCGTGCCACCCGCCTCCGTGATGATCGGCACCAGCGCCGCCACGTCCCACAGCGACAGCTCCGGCTCGGCCATCACATCCAGTGCCCCCTCGGCCAACAGCATGTAGCCGTAGAAGTCGCCGTACGCCCGGCTGCGCCAGCTGTCCCGCATCAGGTCGAGCACCGCGTCGAGCCGGCCGGCCTGCTCCCACCCGTCCAACGATGAGTAGCAGAAGCTGGCGTCCGCGACCCCACGCACCGCTGACACACCGATCCGCTCGCCAGCCGTGGGGCCCGGCCCGGCGTACGCGCCCGCGCCCGCGCTGGCCCACCAGCGTCG
>NZ_JAGPXZ010001263.1:0-991 GCF_018070305.1 Micromonospora sp. M51
GGCGTGCAGATCTGGACCGATGGGGCGTGCAGTGACAACCCCGGCCCGGGTGGTTGGGGTGCCCTGCTGCGTTACGGCGATCACGAGCGGGAGTTGTGCGGCGGTGAGGCCACGCCCACCACCAACAACCGGATGGAGCTGATGGCGGCCATCCAGGCGTTGGAGAGCCTGAACCGGCCGGTCACCGTGGAGCTGCACACCGACAGCACGTACGTGCGCAACGGCATCACCAGCTGGCTGGCGTCGTGGAAGCGCAACGGGTGGCGGACGGCCGCGAAGCAGCCGGTGAAGAACGCCGACCTGTGGCAGCGGCTGGAGGCGGCCTGCGAGCGGCACGAGGTGACCTGGCTGTGGGTCAAGGGGCACAACGGGCACCCGGAGAACGAGCGGGCCGACGGGCTCGCCAACAAGGGCATGACCGAGGCGCGGGCCGCGCTGACCAGCCGCTGAGCCGGGGTCAGCGGGTCGCGTCGGGGTGCCCCGGCATGCTGGAGCCACCACCGCTGCTGCCGGAGGAACCACCGGCGACGCCCGAGTTGTCGGGCTCGGTCACGATGTCCGGCCGGACGTCGGTGTCCGCCGGTGCGGGGACCTCGGTGTCCGTCTCGACCTGCACTAGTGAGGTCTGGCCGGCCTCGTCCTCGCTGTGCTGCGGGTCGCCCGGCTGTTCACCTTGGCGATTTCGGTAGCCCACGCCGTGCCCCCCGTCGATGCCGGTTCGCGTCGGCGCTGGCTACCCGGCGTCGTCCCGGCCGAAACCTCGTGCTCAGCGGCGGCGGCCCCGATGGGCGCGGGCCGGGGATCGGGTCGGCTGGCGGACCGGGGTGAGTGGCAGCGCCGTCCAGTGCGCCGGCCGGGTGAGCGTCTGCGGCAGCCCGGTGCGGGTGTCGCCCCGGGCGGCGTCCAGCTGGGTCTGGTGCAGGAAGAGCGTGCGCCGCAGGTCCGCGCCCCGCAGATCGGCCCCGCGCAGGTCCGCGCCGGTGACGTCGGC
>NZ_JAGPXZ010001264.1:0-990 GCF_018070305.1 Micromonospora sp. M51
TGTTTCTGCGCCGCAAGAAGGCCGAAATGGTGACGCCCGACCCGGCCCGGCCGGGCCGCCCGATCGCCATGCCGGTCGCTGACCGCCACGAGGTGCTGGGCACCCCGTTGAAGGGCCCGTTCCCGGAGGGCCTTCAGGTAGCGGTCTTCGGCATGGGTTGCTTCTGGGGCGCCGAGCGGCTGTTCTGGACGCTGCCCGGTGTCTACACCACCTCTGCCGGCTACGCGGGTGGCATCACCAAGAACCCGACGTACGAGGAGACCTGCTCCGGCCGGACCGGGCACGCCGAGGTCGTCCAGGTCGTGTACGACCCCAGCAAGATCAACTATGAGGACCTGCTGAAGGTCTTCTGGGAGAACCACGACCCGACCCAGGGCATGCGCCAGGGCAACGACGTCGGCACCCAGTACCGCTCGGCGATCTACACGACCACCGACCAGCAGCGGGCCATCGCCGAGTCGTCCCGGGACGCGTTCCAGCCGATCGTGACGCGCGCCGGCAAGGGTGAGATCACCACCGAGATCGCCCCGCTCGGCAGCTACTACTTCGCCGAGGACTACCACCAGCAGTACCTGGCGCCGACCAAGAACCCGAACGGGTACTGCAACCACGGCCCGAACGGCCTGAGCTGCCCGGTCGGCGTGGCCCGTGTCGACGGCTGACCGGCGCGGGCATTCCCGTTCGGCCCTGTGATCGAAATCCGTTGCCGAGCCCGACGAGAACTCGATAACGTGGCCGTACACGTGAAAGGAGGTGGTCCAGACTTGTATAGCAATCGGACTCGTGAGGTGGCTGTCAGCTAGCCGCTGTCCTCGACAGTGATCGGCCCGCCGCGAGGCGGGCACCAGCACCATCGTCGAGACCGTGTGGCAGCGGTGCGGCGAATTCCAGGCAGCCACCCGACCCCCGGGGCGCCGGCCCAGTCCAGCCGGCCCGTGCGACAGCGCGGAGCGCCCCGGGGGTCGCTCCATATCCGCAGGAGTGGCCATG
>NZ_JAGPXZ010001265.1:0-988 GCF_018070305.1 Micromonospora sp. M51
CACCGTTGGTGGCCACCACGCTGCTGTCGGTGCCCGGGGCGCCCGCCGGGGCCGGTCGCCGTCGTAGAGCGCGATCAGGGTGGCCCAGATCGGCACGCCCCGGACGAAGTTCTTGGTGCCGTCGATCGGGTCGATGATCCACCGGCGGCCGTTCGCGTCGGCGGACGGCTGTGCGCCGTACTCCTCACCGAGCAGCCCGTCGGCCGGCCGGTGCTCGGTCAGCAGGGCGCGGATCTCCCGCTCCACAGCGGTGTCCGCGTCGGAGACCGGCGTCAGGTCGGGCTTCGCCTCGACGCGCAGGTCGAGCGCGCGGAACCGGGCCGTGGCGATGGCGTCGGCCCGATCGGCGAGCAGGTGGGCGAGGGCGAGGTCGTCGGCGTACCCGGTCATCCCGGCAACCTAGCCCACGCCCGTCGGGTCACTCGTCGGGCCCGCGCCGGTCACCCTCGCCCGGCCCGCGCTGGTCACTGTCGCCGCGCGAGTCACCCTCGCCGGCGCGGGAGGCGAGCAACCGGCGGTACGAGGCCAGCCGGCGCGGGTCCGCCTTACCGGCGGCCACCCAGGCGTCCAGCCCACACTCGGCCTCGTCGGCCGTGTGCGGGCAGTTCGGTGGGCAGTCGACGGTGCCCTCGACCAGGTCCGGAAAGCCGTGCAGCAGGCTGTCGGCCGAAACGTGCGCCAACCCGAAGCTGCGGATCCCGGGGGTGTCGATGATCCAACCCGGGTCCGTGTCGACCCCGGGCACCGGTGGCAGCCGCAGCGCCACCGCGCTGGTCGAGGTGTGCCGGCCCCGGCCGATCGCGCTGACCACGCCGACCGCGCGCAGCGCGTCCGGCACGAGCCGGTTGACGAGCGTCGACTTGCCCACCCCGGAGTGTCCGACCAGCACCGACACCTTGCCGCTCAACAGCGCGCGGAGCGCGTCGAGGTCGGAGTCGGGGCGGTTGAGCACGTACGGCAACTCCAACTCGGTGTAGTAGCCCAGCAC
>NZ_JAGPXZ010001266.1:0-988 GCF_018070305.1 Micromonospora sp. M51
TCGTAGCGCGTCTCGGCGATCATGCCCAGCGGCAGCTGCTGATCCAGCTTCATCGGCTCGACCGTGGACCCGCGCATCCGCAGCAGATGGGGCGAACCCGCGTCGACCGCCCGCACCCGGCCGCAGCGAGTGTCCACCTCGAGCAGCAGGGTGGCCACGTACCGCGCACCCCGGTGCTGGTAGAAGACCGTGTCCGAGGCCAGCTCGGCCTGTTCCACCAGGCCGCCACCGGAGCGCCGCGCGTTGCGCATCGCGTTGACCGTGACGGCGGTCAACAGGGACGCGGCCAGCCCGGTGCCCTCACCGTTGAGCACCGTCACGGTGAGACGGTCGCCGTCCAGCGACCAGTCGAAGTGGTCACCGCCCACCGTGTACGCCGGTTCGAGCTGACCGGCCAGATCGAACGCGTGGTGCGCGACACCGCGACCGGGCAGCAGATCCCACTGCATCTCGGCGGCCATCGTCAGTCGCTCCCGCCGACGGGCCCGCCGGTCACGGTCGGTCTCCCGGTCCGCCGCGCGCATCGCCACCGCCAGGGCGTCGGCGATGTCCGTGGCCTGACCGGTCACCGCCGGATTCGGCACGGCCGGCAGCTCGATCAGCAGCACGCCCAGCCGCTCCCCCCACACCGTCAACGGCAGGTAGAGCCGGCACGGGCCCTCGCCGTCGCGGACCGGCTGCTGGCTGCTGAAACAGCGCTGCGCGACGGTGTGGCATTCCAGGAACCCGGCCGCCGGCAGGTCCGGGTTCAGCACCGGCCAGAGGCCGCTGATCCGGTAGTCGGCGACGAAGACGTCGGTGCGCAGCGCGCCCATCGCCGACCGGATCGCCCGGTCCGCCGCCTCGGCCAACTGGTCGGGCGGGGCCTCGCGCAACGCGCGCGACACCACGTCCGGCGCGTCTACCATCGTCGTCCTCCCCAGAAGCTTGCTATAGGGCAAGCATCATACGGACGCCCTCGGACGGCGGATCGGCGCGGTCAGTCAGC
>NZ_JAGPXZ010001267.1:0-981 GCF_018070305.1 Micromonospora sp. M51
CACCGGGGTGCTCGCCTGGGGGGTGGGCGCGGGGGCGGCGCGGGCCCGCGCCGCCGTCGCCGAGGCCGCCGCCGGCCGGGCGGTCGCGCTGATCGGCTCCGGCGACGCCGGGGTGTACGCGATGGCCAGCCCCGCCCTGGAGTACGCCGACGAGCGCATCGACGTGGTGGGGGTGCCCGGCGTCACCGCCGCCCTCGCGGCCGGGGCGCTGCTCGGCGCGCCGCTCGGGCACGACCACGCCTACCTGAGCCTGTCCGACCTGCACACCCCGTGGGACGTCATCGAACGACGGGTGACCGCCGTCGCCGAGGGTGACTTCGTGACCATCTTCTACAACCCGCGCAGCCGGGCCCGCGACTGGCAGCTCGGCAAGGCGCTCGGCATCCTCGCCGGGCACCGGCCACCGGACACCCCGGTGGGGGTGGTGCGCAACGCCAGCCGCCCCGGCGAACAGGTCCACCTCGCCACGGTGGCCACGCTCGACCCGGCGATCGTCGACATGTACAGCGTGGTGGTCGTCGGCAACAGCGACACACGGCTGGTCGCCGGCCGGATGGTCACCCCCCGGGGGTACCGGTGGCGCTCGTGAGCATCGACGCCTGCCAGGGCTGCGGCGCCTGCCTGCGCACCTGCCCCACGCACGCCATCACACCAATCGCCGGTGGCCTCACCGTCCGCGCCGACCGGTGCACCGGCTGCCTGGAGTGCCTGGAGATCTGCCCCGTCGACGCGATCCGCGTCGTCGAGCCGTCGGAAGGAGCCCGATGAGCCGGGTGGTGCACCCCATCGAGGTCGAGTCGTACCGCATCCTGCGCGAGCGCGTCGACCTGTCGCACCTGCCGCCGCTGAGCCGCGCGGTGACCGAACGGGTGGTGCACGCCAGCGCCGACCTCGCCTACGTCGACGACCTCGTCTGCGACGAGACCGCCCTGCGGTCCGGGCTGGCCGCGCTGCGCGCGGGCGTACCCGTGGTGACGGTCG
>NZ_JAGPXZ010001268.1:0-981 GCF_018070305.1 Micromonospora sp. M51
CAGTTCCCGCTGCACACCTGGCTGCCGGACGCGATGGCCGGTCCGACCCCGATCTCCGCGCTGATCCACGCCGCGACGATGGTCGCCGCCGGGGTGTACGCGGTGGCCCGGCTCTACCCGCTGTTCACGGCAGCGCCGGTGACGCTGACAGTGCTGGGGGTGCTCGGCGCGATCACGCTGCTGCTCGGCGCGCTCGCCGCCACCGCCCAGGACGACATCAAACGCGTGCTGGCCTGGTCGACAGTGTCCCAGTTGGGCTACATGACCGGGGCGCTGGCGGTCGGCTCACCGTCGGCCGCGTTGTTCCACCTGCTCACCCATGCCGCCTTCAAGGCGCTGCTGTTCCTCGCCGCCGGCGTCGTGATCCACGCCGTCGGCACCACCCTGATGTCGGAGATGGGCGGGCTGCGGCGCAGCATGCCGGTGACGTTCTGGTGCACTGTGGTGGGCCTGGGTGCGCTGGCCGTGCCGGCCGCGCTGCTCGGTCTGGCCGGGTTCGTCGGGGCGTTCGCCAACCGCCTGCGGTTCCCCACCGTCCCGGTGGCGGGTTCCGAGGACGGCCTGGTCCACCTGGGTTCGGGGGTGCTGCTGCCGCTCGCGTTCCTGCTGCTCGGCGCCGGGCTGGTGACGTTGGGCTGGCGTCGTGACCGGGCCGCCGACCCGGCCGCCGCGCTGGGTCCGCTGCGGCCGGTCTTCGCCAGCGCGTTCCGGCTCGACGACGTCCAGCACACCCTTGTCGTACGCCCCGTGCGCGCACTGGCCCGTGTCGTGCGCACCGGTGACGAGGTGCTGGTGGACGGTGCTGTCGAGGGCAGTGGCCGAGCCGCGTCGGGTCTGGGTGCGGGGCTGGCCGCGCTGCACCGCGCGGCGCTGCCCCGAGCCGCCGCCGGTGTGCTGGCCGGCGCGCTGCTCATCGGCCTGGCCGCTGCGGTCATTGGAGGAACCCGATGAGTGTCGGGCAGGGGTTGCTGGTCGCGGTGC
>NZ_JAGPXZ010000128.1:0-11108 GCF_018070305.1 Micromonospora sp. M51
CCACCAGGGTCTGGTCGAGGCGGCGCACGCCGTCGGCGCCCTGGTCACCGTCGCGGCGGACCTGCTGGCGTTGACGCTGCTGCGGGCGCCGGGGCAGATCGGCGCGGACATCGCCGCCGGCACCACCCAGCGCTTCGGCGTACCCATGGGCTTCGGTGGGCCGCACGCCGGTTACCTGGCGGTGCGCTCGGGCCTGGAGCGGATGCTGCCCGGACGCCTGGTCGGGGTGTCGCGCGACGCGGACGGCAACCCGGCGTACCGGTTGGCGTTGCAGACCCGTGAGCAGCACATCCGGCGGGAGAAGGCGACCAGCAACATCTGCACCGCGCAGGTGCTGCTCGCGGTGATGGCCGGCATGTACGCCGTCTACCACGGCCCGGACGGGCTGCGGGACATCGCGACGCGTACCCATCGGATGGCGGCGCGGCTCGCGGCCGGGTTGCGCGCCGGCGGCGTGGACGTCGCGGACGTCGCGTTCTTCGACACCGTCACCGCCCGGGTGCCGGGCCGGGCCGCCGAGGTCGTCGCGGCGGCCGCCGAGCGGGGGGTGAACCTGCGGCTGGTCGACGCCGACCAGGTGGGGATGTCCTGCGACGAGACGACCACCGACGCGCACCTTCAGGCGGTGTGGGCGGCGTTCGGGGTGGCCGCGTTCGACGGGGCCGTCGACACGGCAGTCCCGGCCGACCTGACGCGCACCACCGACTTCCTCACCCACCCGGTGTTCCGCAGCCACCACTCGGAGACGGCGATGCTGCGCTACCTGCGACGGCTGTCGGACTTCGACTACGCCCTGGACCGGGGCATGATCCCGCTCGGCTCGTGCACGATGAAGCTGAACGCGACCACCGAGATGGAGCCGATCAGCTGGGCGGAGTTCGCGCACATCCACCCGTTCGCGCCGGATGCGCAGACCGCCGGGTACCGGGAGATGATCGGTCAGTTGGAGTCGTGGCTGGCCGAGGTGACCGGCTACGACGCGGTCAGTGTGCAGCCCAACGCCGGTTCGCAGGGTGAGCTGGCCGGGTTGCTGGCGATCCGCTCGTACCACGCGTCGCGGGGGGAGACCCACCGCGACGTGTGCCTGATCCCCTCGTCGGCGCACGGCACGAACGCCGCGTCGGCGGTGATGGCCGGCATGCGGGTCGTCGTGGTGGCCTGCGACGACAACGGCAACGTCGACCTGGTCGACCTGGACGCGAAGATCGACAAGCACCGCGACGCGCTCGCCGCGATCATGGTGACGTACCCGTCGACGCACGGCGTGTACGAGACCGGCATCGCGTCGCTGTGCGCGAAGGTCCACGACGCCGGCGGGCAGGTGTACGTCGACGGGGCGAACCTCAACGCCCTGGTCGGTTTCGCCAAGCCCGGCACGTTCGGCGCGGACGTGTCGCACCTGAACCTGCACAAGACGTTCTGCATCCCGCACGGCGGCGGTGGCCCCGGCGTGGGCCCGGTGGCGGTCCGCGCGCACCTGGCGCCGTTCCTGCCCGGTGACCCGCTCGGCGCGCACGCCGACGCCACCCCGGCGATCTCGGCGGCGAAGTACGGGTCGGCGGGCATCCTGCCGATCCCGTGGGCGTACCTGCGGATGATGGGCGCCGAGGGGCTGACCCGGGCCACCGGTGTGGCGGTCCTCGCGGCGAACTACGTGGCGGCGCGGCTGCGCGGGCACTTCCCGGTGCTGTACGCCGGCAACAAGGGCCTGGTGGCGCACGAGTGCATCCTCGACCTGCGGCCGTTGACGAAGGCGACCGGGGTGAGCGTCGACGACGTGGCGAAGCGGTTGATCGACTACGGTTTCCACGCGCCCACGATGTCGTTCCCGGTGGCGGGGACGCTGATGGTGGAGCCGACCGAGAGCGAGGACCTGGCCGAGCTGGACCGGTTCTGCGACGCGATGATCGCGATCCGCGCGGAGATCGAGCAGGTGGCGTCGGGGCAGTGGCCGGCGGGGGACAACCCCCTGGCGAACGCGCCGCACACCGCGGCGATGGTCAGCGGTGACGAGTGGTCGCACGCGTACCCGCGGTCGGTGGGCGCGTACCCGGCCGGGGTGGACCGGGCCGGGAAGTACTGGCCGCCGGTGCGGCGCATCGACGGCGCGTACGGCGACCGGAACCTGGTCTGCTCGTGCCCGTCGCCGGAGGCGTTCGAAGACTGACAGCGCCCGCGGGCGCTCAAGGTTTGACAGCGCCGCCGGGCGTCGAAGGGCCGATGACGGCGCGCCGGGGCGGGCGGGTACGGCCTGCCCCGGCAGTCGCTGCGACCTGGGCGGGGACGTCCCTTACCGGGGGACTAGCCTGGGTCGACGGCGGCTATTCGGTGACGCTGAGTGGTCGGTCAGGCCACGAGGGCGTGGCGGGCGGGGCCGCGGTGCGGTGCGATGCTGCTCCCGTCGGGGAGCAGCTCGCCGGTGTCGTCGAAGACGATGACACCGTTGCAGAGCAGGCTCCAGCCCTGCTCACGGAAGCAGGCGAGGACCCGCGCGGCTTCCCGGTCGGTGGCTTCAGCGGAAGGGCAGGTCGGTTGGTGCTGGCACATCGGGTTCTCCGGACTGTGGGGGCACTGTGTCATGGTTCACATGACCAGTGACGCACAGTACCAAGCGAAAGTGTCCAGCATCGACCAGGTGTCCGCCTGGTGCGCGGGAAATCCACTGAACGGATGAGGAAGGTTGGACCGTACGGCGTGGAAACGCTCCCATACGTGTGCGACGCGGACCTCGGTCCGGCGACGTACGTCGATGTGCCGGCCGCGCCGGCCGGATGCCGGGGCGCGCTCACCGAACGCGCCCGCCTGCACTGGTCCCGCGCCGACGGCGGCGACCCGGCGGCCCTGGCCGAGGAGTTCCTCGCCGCGCACGGCCTGCCCCTGCACGACCTGACCCGACCCGTCACCGACCGCCACGGCGACGGGGTCTGCGGCGCGGCGCTGTACCTGTCCGCCGCCGCCGGGGCGCTCCTGACCGGCGCGCCCACCGGGGCGCCCGAACCCGCGCCGACCCTGCCCGACCTCGTTGTGGTCGTCTACCAGCACGGCCGCGTCCGGATCACGCCGCCCGGCCCGCCGAGGCGGTGGTGGCTCGGCGAGTGGACCGAGAGTTGGACCCCCCGCGAGCACGCCGCCGCCGTCGACGCGGTCCGCGCCGCCATCGGCCGTGGCGACGTCTACCAGAGCAACATCGTCGGCCACGCCGCCGCCCCCTACACCGGCGACCCGCTGCCCGCCCTGCGCCGCCTCGGCGCGCTCCCCGGCGCCCGCTACGGCGGTGTGCTCACCGGCGACGGCTGGGCCATCGGCTGCGCCTCCCCGGAAACCCTCGTCGAGGTCACCGACGGGCAGGTGATCACCCGACCGATCAAGGGCACCCGCCCGGCCACCGCCGCCGGGCGCGCCGAACTGCTCGCCAGCGCCAAGGAACGCGCCGAACACATCATGATCGTCGACCTGGAACGCAACGACCTGGCGCGCATCGCCCGTACCGGCAGCGTCACCGTCGACGACCTGTTCGCCGTCCGCCGCTGGTGCGACCTGTGGCAGGCCGAATCGACCGTCCGCGCCACCGTCGCCGACGGCCTCGGCCTGGCCGACCTGCTGCGCGCCACCTGCCCCGGCGGCTCGGTCACCGGCGCGCCGAAACTCGCCGCCCTGACCCAGATCAGCGCCCTCGAACCTGTCGGCCGCGGCGCCAGCATGGGCGCGCTCGGCTGGGTCGCGCCCGGTCGTGTCGACCTGGGTCTGACCATCCGCACCGCCGCCGCCGACGGCCAACGGCTGCACACCTGGGCCGGCGGCGGCATCACCTGGGACAGCGACCCGTACGCCGAGGTCGCCGAGGCCGCCGCGAAGACCACCCCGATCCGCGCCACCCTGGCCGGGCGCTGACGGCGCGCCCGGACGGCGATACGCTGACCCGCATGACCATGCGGCCCATCCGGATCATCGGCGACCCTGTCCTGCGCACCGGATGTGAACCGGTCACCACCTTCGACGCGGAGCTGCGTGCCCTCGTCACCGACCTGATGGACACCCTGCTCGGCGCCCCCGGCCGCGCCGGCGTCGCGGCACCACAGATCGGCGTCAGCGCCCAGGTGTTCGTCTACGACGCCGACGGGCACCGTGGCCACCTCATCAACCCGACCCTGGAGCTGTCCGACGAGCTCCAGGACGACGAGGAGGGCTGCCTGTCCATCCCCGGCCTGTACTTCCCGACCGTGCGGGCCATGCACGCCACCGCCCACGGTGTCGACCAGCACGGCGAGCCGTTGACCATCGCCGGCAGCGGGTTCCTGGCCCGCGCCCTGCAACACGAAACCGACCACCTGGGCGGGCGGCTCTACGTCGACACCCTGCGCGGCGACACCCGACGCAGGGCGCTGCGCGAGATCCGCGCCGGGCGGTTCGACTCACCCAGCCGGCGCGGCTAGGCCACCCACTGGTCGTGGCCCAGCTTCGCGATCAACGCGGCCACCACCACCACCAGCACCACCCGCACGAACCCGGAGCCGCGGCGCAACGCCATGCGCGCCCCGAGCACCGCGCCGGCGATGTTGCACACCGCCATGCCCGCGCCCAGCAGCCACCACACGTGCCCGGTCACCGCGAACACCACGAGCGCGCCCAGGTTCGTGCCCGCGTTGACGACCTTCGCCATCGCCGAGCCGTGCACGAAATCCGAGCCCAGCAGGGCGGTGAAAGCCAACACCAGGAACGTGCCGGTGCCCGGGCCGATCAACCCGTCGTACAGGGCGATGCCCACCCCGGCCACCGCGATCGCCGCCGCCACCCTCGCCGGGGTGCGCCGGTGCGGCGCCGGTAGCACCCCCAGCCGGGGTCGCAGCAGCACGAACGCCGCCACCGCCACCAGCACGACCAACACCACCGGCCGGTACGCCGCCGCCGGCACCGCCCCGGCGAGCACGGCGCCCACGCCGGAGCTGAGCACCGCCAACCCCGCCGCCGGCCCCACCACCCGCCAGTCGAGCGTGGTCCGCCGGGCGTACGTCGTCGCCGCCGTGGCCGTACCGAAGATCGCGGCCAACTTGTTCGTGCCCAGCGCGGTGGCCACCGGCAACCCCGGGGCGGCCACCAGCAACGCCGGCAGCAGCAACAACCCGCCGCCGCCGACCACGGCATCGACCCACCCGGCCAGCGCCGCGGCGGCCAGCAGGGTACTCAGCGATACGGCGTCCACGGGCGGCAATTCTTCCCACAGGGGACGGCCAGACCGGGCCTGACGTGGTCAGACTCACGTCAACGACCTCGCGTACGCCGCAGAAACACCCCCAACGCCCCGACCGCCACGAACACCAGCACCGAACACAGCAACACCTTCACCACCCGGCAACCATGCCACGGGCACGTAGGGTGCAGGAGTGCGCCTGGCCACCTTCAACGTGCTGCACGGACGGTCCCTCACCGACGGGCTCGTCGACTCCGACCGACTCGCCGCCGCCATCGGCGCCCTCGACGCCGACGTGCTCGCCCTGCAGGAGGTCGACCGCGACCAGCACCGCAGCGGCAACCTCGACCTCATCGCCATCGCCGCCCGCGCCCTCGACGCACCCCACCACCGCTTCGCCGCCGCCGTCGTCGGCACCCCCGGCGAACAGTTCCGCCCGCTGCGCCACGACGACGACGGGCACGGTGAACCCTGCTACGGCATCGGCCTGATCAGCCGACATCCCGTGCGCAGCTGGCAGGTCACCCGGCTCAAACCGGCGCCGGTGCGCTCACCGGTCTACGTGCCCGGCCCCCGCGGCGGCCTCATCCTCCTGCACGACGAACCCCGCGTGGTCCTCGCCGCCGTCCTGGACACCCCCCACGGCGCCCTCACCGTCGCCGCGACCCACCTGTCGTTCGTGCCCGGCTGGAACGCCCGCCAACTGCGCCAGACCGTGCGCGCCCTGCGCGCGCTACCGGCCCCCCGCGTCCTGCTCGGCGACCTCAACCTGCCCGCCGGGGCGGCCCGGCTCATTTCCGGCTGGCACCCCCTGGGCCGACGTCCCACCTACCCCTCCGGGCAGCCCCGGGTCCAACTCGACCACATCCTCGCCGACCGGCACGCCCTCGACCAGCTGCCGCCGGTACGCGCGGTCACCACCCCGCTGTCCACCATCTCCGACCACCGGCCGCTCCTGGTCGACCTGGGCTGACCCCACGGCTGTCACCCGTCGTCATCCCCGCCGGGTGGTCACACCGCCGCTGACGTAGCCGGCGACGGCGCGTCCGAGATGGTCGATCGCGTCGCGGGTGCCGACGGCGACCAGGGTGTCGCCGTAGCGCAGGTCCCGCCGGGCGTCGGGCCTGAGGACGGGGTGGCCGTCGCGCAGGACCGCCACCACGACGGCGTCGGTGCGCAGACTGCACAGCGGGCGACCGTCGTAGTCGCTGCCGGCGGGAACCGGCACCCGGGCCACCGTGACGGCGTCCACGTCCGCGCCGCCGTCGGGCACCAGGTCGATGACCGCTGTCGCCGCGAGCAGGTTGGCCAGGTGGTGGGCCGCCACCGGCGACAGCGTCGCCGCGGCACGGACGTCGGTCGGGTCGTCGCTGTCGTACAGGGCGATGTCACGGGCGCCGTTGGGGTGGCAGATCACGCCGAGTCGGGTGCCATCGCCGGTGACGAACGAGTACGAGACGCCGACGCCGGGGAGGGCGATTCGTTCGATTTCCATGACGGACTCCTCCTTGATGGTTCCGCACGCCGGTCGGGGTCGCCGTACTCGCCGTGCCAGTGGGCCAACCGCCCGGCGCGGCTGACCGCCCGCAGTCGGCGTTCGGTGGCCTCACGCACCGTCGGGGTGGTGAGGACGAGCAGATCGTCGCCGGTGCGCAGCCGGGTGTCCGTCGCGGGAACGAACGCGACGCCGTCGCGCACCACCAGCGGGGCCACCGCGGGCGTGGGCAGCCGCAGCTCGTCCAGGTACGTGCCGTGCAGTTTCGAACCCGCGGTGATGGTGACGTTGATGAGGTCGGCGTCGATGTTGTCCAGCGGGGCGATCTCGACCTGCAGGTCCGGGCCGACGCGGTGCGGGGCCAGCCCGAGGCGTTGCGCGAGCCACGGCAGCGACGGCGCCTGGATCGCGGTGAACACCACGACGAGCACGAAGACGATGTTGAACACGACCATGGCACCGGGGGTGCCGGCCACCACCGGCACCGTGGCCAGCACGATCGGCACGGCGCCGCGCAGCCCCGCCCAGGACAGGAACACCTGCTCGCGTAGCGGGATGCGGAACGGCAACAGGGTCAGCAGCACCGAGACGGGCCGGGCGATGAGCAGCAGGGCGGCGCCGACCACCAGCGCCGGCACGATCGCCGCCGGCAGGTCGGCCGGCGACACCAGCAGACCCAGCATGACGAACAGGCCGATCTGCGCGATCCAGCCGAGCCCTTCGGCCAGCGACTCGGTGGCGCGCCGGTGCGGCAGGCCGGCGTTGCCGAGCACCAGACCCGCCAGGTACGCGGCGATGAAGCCGCTGGCCTGCAGCAGGCCGGAGCCGGCGAACGCGAGCACCCCGCACGCGAACGTGGCGATCGGGTACAGCCCCGAGGTGGGCAGGGTGAGCCGGCGCAGCAGCCACACCGCAGCCATCCCCACCCCGACGCCGGCGAGCGCGCCGACCACCAGTTGGTAGCTCATCTGGGCGAGCATCCCGCCCGGGGACAGCGTGCTCAGACTCGTCGCGCTGAACGCCAGCACCAGGATGAACGTGGGCGCGTCGTTGAGCCCCGACTCCGCCTCCAGCAGGTTGCTCAGCCGACGCGGCAGCGGCACGGCGCGCAGCACCGAGAAGACGGCGGCCGCGTCGGTGGACGAGACGATCGCGCCGAGCAGCAGCGACAGCTGCCATCCCAGGCCGAGCAGGTAGTGCGCCGCCGCGGCGGTGACGGCGACGCTGATGAACACCGCAAGGGTGGCGAGCGCGGTCGCCGGGCGCAACACCCGCCGCACGTCGCTGACCCGGGTGGTCAGGCCGCCCTCGACGAGGATCACCGCGAGGGCGGCCAACCCGAGCGCCTGCGCCAACGCGGCGTCGTCGAACGGCAGCCCGAGCCCACCCTCGCCGAGCAGCAGCCCGACACCCAGGTACGCCAGCAGCACCGGCATCCCGGCCTTCGCGGCGATCTTCGCGGCGCCCACGCTGACCAGCGCCACCAGCGTCCCGGCTGCCAGCAGCAGATACAGCGACGGCAGCGTCACGGAGCACCGCCCAGGACGAAGTAGCGCAGCCACACGTACACGCCGGCGAGCACGACGGTGACGACGGTCAGCAGCAGACCGTCGCGGGTGAACCGCCAGAACGAGATCGGCTCCCCGGCTCGCTGCGCCAGACCGACCATCACCACGTTCGAGGCGGCGGCGACCACTGTGGCGTTGCTGCCGAGCCCCGCGCCGAGCGCGAGCGACCACCACCGCATGCCGGCCTGTTCCATGCCGCCGTTCGCCGCGACGAGCTGCTCGATGATCGGGCTGATGGCGGTCACCGACGGGATGTTGTCCACCAACGCCGACATGAGCGCCCCGCCGCCGATCAGGGTCAACGACGCGCCGAGCAGGTTGTCGCCGACCGCGTCGGTGGCGAAGGTGCCGACCACCTGGATCACGCCGGTGTCGACCAGGGCCCCGACCATGATGAACAGGCCGGCGAAGAACGCCAGGGTGGGCCACTCCACGTCCCGGACGACGCTGGCCGTCTCCAGCCGTGACACCCCCAGCAGAACGACACCGCCGGTCAGCGCGATCACCGCCGGTTCCAGATGCAGGACGGTGTGCAGACCGAATCCGGCGAGGACGAAGGCGAGAACGATGCCGCTGTACACCAGCAGGCGCGGTTCGCGGATCGCGTCGCGTTCCCGCATCGCCAGCACCGGCCCGACCCGCTCCGGGTGGTACGTCAACGCCGACCGGAAGATCACCCGGCAGAACAGCAACAGAACACCCAGCAGCACGATGACCAACGGCGTCAGGTGCACCAGGAACGCGTTGAACGACAGCCCGGCCCGCGCCGCGATGATGATGTTCGGCGGATCACCGATCAGCGTCGCCGTGCCGCCGATGTTCGCCGCGAACACCTCCGCCAGCAGGAACGGCACCACCGGCACACCCAGCTGCCGACACACGGAGATGGTCACCGGCGCAACGAGCAGGACCGTGGTGACATTGTCCAGCAGCGCCGACGCGGCAGCCGTGATCAACACCAGGATGACCATGAGCCGGTACGGTCGCCCACGGGCCCGCTTCGCCGCCCAGATCGCCAGATACTCGAACACGCCGGTACGACCGAGCACCGACACGATGATCATCATGCCGATGAGCAGGAAAATAACCCGCCAGTCGATGCCCGTGTCAGTGGAGAAGAACGCCTCCTGCGTACCGGTCAACCCGACCGCGAGCATCAACACCGCACCGCCCACCGACGCGGCCACCCGATCCACCCGGTCCGTCGCGATCAACGCGTACACGACAGTGAACACCGCCACCGCCAACCAGCCCGCCGTGGTCATCCACCGCCCCCCTCCCCACGGACCCCGAAGGCCCGCCCGCCGTCTGTCCCTTTACCGTTGCCAACCGGGGGCACTGCTGACATCGGGGCCAACACTCATTCCAGGGCGGTCAGCAGGGGACAACATGGGAGCCAGCCCCCATGGACACCCCCTCGACGCCCACGAGATCCTGAGGTACCGGAGCGTCGACCCACCCGGGGGCAGCCGCGCCCGCGACGATGGAAGGGCGGAGACGACAGGGGGAGGTTCGACACGGTGTCGCTGTTCTGGCGGATCTTCCTGATCAACGCCGCCGTCCTCACCGCGGCGACCGTCCTGGTCCTGCTGGGCCCCGTGACAGTGTCGACCCCGTTCGTCCTCACCGAGGCACTCATCCTCAGCGGCGGCCTGGTCGTCATGCTCGTCGCGAACGCGCTGCTGCTGCGCGTCGGCCTGGCACCACTGCAACGCCTCACCCGGGCGATGACCACCATCGACCTGCTGCGCCCCGGCCCCCGCCCCGCGGTCACCGGACACGCCGGCATCGCCGCCCTGATCAGCACGTTCAACGCCATGCTCGACCGACTCGAAGCCGACCGCGCCGCCAGCAACGCCCGCGCGCTGTCCGCCCAGGAGAACGAGCGGCGGCGCATCGCCCAGGAACTGCACGACGAGATCGGCCAGACACTCACCGCCGTCCTGCTGCAGATCAGCCGCGTCGCCGACAACGCCCCACCCGAGCTACGACCCGAACTGCACCAGGTGCAGGAAACCACCCGCGACAGCCTCGACGAGATCCGCCGCATCGCCCGCCGCCTGCGACCCGGCGTCCTGGAAGAACTCGGACTGATCGCCGCCCTGCGCTCCCTGTTCGCGGAGATCTCCCACCACAGCGGCCTGCAGATCCGCCGAGACTTCGCACCCGATCTACCCGTACTCACCGAGGAAGTCGAATTGGTGCTCTACCGCGTGGCCCAGGAAGGCCTCACCAACGTCGCCCGGCACGCCAACGCCAGCCGCGTCGACATCACCCTCATCCCACACGGCAACGGCGTGCGGCTACGCATCCGCGACGACGGACGCGGCATCGCCGGCCAACCGGAAGGCGCCGGCATCCGCGGCATGCGCGAACGGGCGCTGCTCGTCGGCGCCCACCTCAGCATCGGCCCCGGCCCCGCCGGCGGCACCGAGGTCACCCTCGACGTACCCGACCCAGCAGGCCTGGCATGAGCGCGCCCATCCGCATCCTGCTCGCCGACGACCACGCACTGGTACGCCGCGGCGTACGCCTCATCCTCGACGGCGAACCCGACCTGACCGTCGTCGCCGAGGCCAGCGACGGCGCCGAGGCCCTCGAACAAGCCCGACTGCACCAACCGGACCTGGCCATCCTCGACATCGCCATGCCCCGGCTCACCGGCCTGCAAGCCACCCGTGAACTCGTCAGACAGCAACCGGGCCTGCGGGTACTGATCCTGACCATGTACGACAACGAACAGTTCTTCTTCGAAGGCCTCCGAGCCGGCGCCAACGGATACGTCCTCAAATCCGTCGCCGACCGCGACCTCGTCGAGGCGTGCCGGGCCGCCATGCGCGACGAACCGTTCCTCTAC
>NZ_JAGPXZ010001269.1:0-967 GCF_018070305.1 Micromonospora sp. M51
ACCGACCGGCGCATCCTGACCGACCGGAGTGGTCTGACCGTCCGGCGTGGCCTGGGGCCGACCGGAGTGGCCTGACCGTCCGGCGTGGCCTGGGGCCGACCGGAGTGGCCTGACCGTCCGGCGTGGCCTGGGGCCGACCGGTCTCGGGTGGGACGTCCGGGTGGAGGCCGCGCGGTCCGCGCCGGGGCTGGCTATGGTCGTCAGGTGAACCGACTCGTCGACGCCACCAGCCCGTACCTGCTCCAGCACGCTGACAACCCGGTCGACTGGTGGCAGTGGTCGGACGAGGCGTTCGCCGAGGCGAAGCGCCGGGACGTCCCGGTGCTCATCTCCGTGGGTTACGCGGCTTGCCACTGGTGCCACGTGATGGCGCACGAGTCGTTCGAGAACGCGCAGGTCGGCGCCCTGATGAACGACAACTTCGTGTCGATCAAGGTGGACCGGGAGGAGCGCCCGGACGTGGACGCGGTCTACATGACCGCGACCCAGGCGATGACCGGCCAGGGCGGTTGGCCGATGACCGTCTTCGCCACCCCGGACGGCACCCCGTTCTTCTGCGGCACCTACTTCCCGCGACCCAACTTCATCCAACTGCTCGAGTCGGTCGCCACCGCCTGGCGGGAGCAGCGCGAGGCGGTGCTCGGCCAGGGCGCCGCCGTGGTCGAGGCGATCGGCGGCGCGCAGGCCGTGGGCGGCCCCACCGCCCCGCTGGACGCCCCGCTGCTCGACGCCGCAGCCGCCAAGCTGGCCAGCGAGTACGACGCCACGAACGGCGGGTTCGGCGGGGCCCCGAAGTTCCCGCCGCACATGAACCTGCTCTTCCTGCTGCGCCACCACCAGCGCACCGGCGACCCGACCAGCCTGGAGATCACCCGGCACACCGCCGAGGCGATGGCCCGGGGCGGCATCTACGACCAGCTCGCGGGCGGCTTCGCCCGGTACTCGGTGGACGCGCACTGGACGGTGC
>NZ_JAGPXZ010001270.1:0-964 GCF_018070305.1 Micromonospora sp. M51
CCAGGGCCGGCTTCCGACTGCGCGGCAACTCATCGGCGACGTTCGAGAAGACGCCGTTCCGCGTCGAGTTCTGGGACAACGAGGACGACGACGCCGACCACCCGGTGCTGGGCATGCCCGCCGACTCCGACTGGGTGTTGCGCGGCCCGTTCCCCGACAAGGCGTTGATCCGCGAGGCGCTCGTCTACGACCTCGGACGCGAGATGGGGTTGCCGGCGCCGCGCTACAGGTTCGTCGAGTTCTATCTCAACACCGACGCCGGCCCGGTGGGTGCCAGCGACTACCTGGGCGTCTACATGTTCATGGAGACGATCAAGAACTCCAAGGACCGGCTCGACCTCAAGCAGTTGGACTCCGACGACATCACCCTGCCGAAGATCCAGGGCGGGTACATCTGGAAGTTCGAGTGGATGGCCGCCGAAGAGCCGACGTTGCCGTGCACCGGGCCGGCCGCCACCTGCTGGAACTACCTTGAGGTGGCCGACCCGTCGCCGCTGCAACCGCAGCAACGGGACTGGCTGCGCGGTCACATCCAGGAGTTCCACGACGTGCTGCACTCGTCGAACTTCGCCGACCCGACCACCGGTTACCGCAGGTACATCGACGTCGACTCGTTCATCGACCTCATGATCGTCAACGAGTTGAGCCGGGAGATGGACGCGTACGTCCGCAGCTCGCACTTCTACAAGGACCGGGACAGCAAGATCTTCGCCGGGCCGCTGTGGGACTTCGACCTCAGCTTCGGCGTCGGCGGCTTCTTCGCCAACGACCAGGTGTCGGGCTGGCAGCACCAGCAGACC
The DNA here is from genome assembly GCF_018070305.1 of Micromonospora sp. M51. Lineage (NCBI taxonomy): Bacteria > Bacillati > Actinomycetota > Actinomycetes > Micromonosporales > Micromonosporaceae > Micromonospora > Micromonospora sp. M51. The sequence goes on from NZ_JAGPXZ010001270.1 coordinate 801, forward strand.
CGGCAGCCGTCGGCCAACGACTGGTTCGCCCAGTTGCTGCGCGACCCCGCGTTCGTCAACCAGGCCCGATCGCGTTGGCAGACGCTGCGACGGGGCTTGCTCTCCGACGCCGCGCTCCAGACCCGGATAGACGCTCTCGCGGCCCCGCTGACCAACGCGGCCCA
>NZ_JAGPXZ010001271.1:0-960 GCF_018070305.1 Micromonospora sp. M51
TCGCGCGTGATCGCCGACGACCCGACCGCCCGCCGCCGTCGCTGGCACTGGCGGACGCTCGACAACGCCGCCGGAGGGCTCGCCCTCGATCTCGGCCTCTACGCCGTCTCGGCCACCTTCGCCGCGATCACCGCGGTCACGTCGACCCTGCTGCCGCACCGCGCCTGGGGCGCTGTCGCCGCCGTCGGGTACCTGCTCGCCACGCTGACGGTCACCGCCCAACTGCTGCTGCGTCGACGATCCCCGACCTCCCGGCTGACCGGCCTGCCAGCCCGCTGGACGGTCACCGGTCTCGCCTGGGCCGCCACCACACTGCTGCCGCTGGCCTGGCAGAGCATCGACCGGGCCGGCGGACGCACCGACCGGGCCCAGGAGGAGGTGCTGGTAGTGGAACAGGCCGGCAACCGCCTCCTGGAACACGGCACCCCGTACCTCGGACCCGACGCCATCGCCGCCCTGCCACCCGGCGAGCAACTGATGGGCTACACCCCGTACCAACCCGGCATGGCGATGTTCGGCCTGCCCAGAGCGCTGCTCGACACCTGGTGGACCGACTCCCGGGTCTGGTTCGCGATAGGCACCGCGCTGGCCCTCGCCCTGGCCGTGGCCGCCCTCCGCGGCACACGAGCCACCGCCGGCCAGCCCACCACCACCGCCGCCACCCACCAGCGGGACGCCGCCCTGCTGCGCGGCGTGCAGGCCGCCACCGTCCTGCCCATCTGCGCCCTCACCCTCGCCACCGGCGGCGACGACCTACCCGTACTCGCGCTCTGCCTGCTGGCCCTCGCGTTCGCCGCCACCGACCGACCCGGCCGGGCCGGCCTCGCCGTCGGGCTCGCCGGCGCGCTGAAACTGTTCGCCTGGCCGGTCGCCCTGGTCCTGATCATCTGGGGCCTGACCCGCCGCGCCGGCACCCGCGTCGCCGCCGGCGCCATCGGCCTGCCCGTCGCCGCACTACTC
>NZ_JAGPXZ010001272.1:0-958 GCF_018070305.1 Micromonospora sp. M51
CACCGAACGGGTGGTTGAAGAGCTGGTAGGCTTACTCGGTTCTTCTTATCCGGATCCGGCCTGGTCGCGCGTGCGTGGCTGACGGCCGGCCACCGTTGAGACTCAGCACCGCGTCCGCGCGGCTCGAAAGACGCAGAGGTTAATTCGTGGGATCCATCGCCAACCCCGAAGGCATCACCAACCCGCCGATCGACGAGCTCCTCGAGAAGACGACGTCGAAGTACGCGCTGGTCATCTTCGCCGCCAAGCGCGCGCGCCAGGTCAACGCCTACTACAGCCAGCTCGGTGAGGGTCTGCTGGAGTACGTCGGTCCGCTCGTCGAGACCACCCCGCAGGAGAAGCCCCTCTCGATCGCCATGCGCGAGATCAACTCGGGCCTGCTCACCGCCGAGCCGACCGACCAGCCGTAAGCCCCCGCTGGCCGATGTCCGCCTCGATCGTCCTCGGGGTCGGTGGCGGCATCGCCGCCTACAAGGCGTGCGAGCTGCTGCGACTCTTCACCGAATCCGGTCACCGGGTTCGGGTCGTGCCCACCGCGTCGGCGCTCCGGTTCGTGGGAGCGCCGACCTGGGCCGCGCTCTCCGGTCAACCCGTCGCCGACGACGTCTGGACCGACGTCCACGAGGTGCCGCACGTCCGGCTCGGTAAGCAGGCCGACCTGGTGGTGGTCGCGCCGCCGGACGGGTCGTTGGTGCCGTTCCGTTTCGTCGACGCGCTGGTCGGCGGCGTCGTCGCGCTCGCGGCCAGCCTGCTGGTCGACGCCCGGCACCCGCTCGCCCCGCTGGTCGCCGAGGTGCGGCGGACCTTCGACGAGCTGGCCGGGTTGCTGGACGGGATCGCCGACGCGCTGGACGACCGCGACGAGCCGGCGGCGGTCGCCGCGCTGCGGCAGGCGCGGGGGATGGACGCCCGGGTGGACGGGCTGCGCGACGGAGTGCTGGCCGCCGGTGAGGCGCTG
>NZ_JAGPXZ010001273.1:0-954 GCF_018070305.1 Micromonospora sp. M51
CACGACCACCGTGACGTCGCGGTGCCGGTGGAACTCGCGCAGGTAGCTGTCGTGGATGACCCGGTCGGCGTACTTCTGCGGGTCGACCACCCAGACCACCTGGTCGACGAGGCCGAGGAGCCGGTCCACCTCAAGTCGGTGCGATCGCTGCACCGAGTCGAAGTCGGGCAGGTCGAGCAGGATCAGCCCGTGCAGGGCCGTCTCGTCGTCGGCGTCCAGGGCGCTCTCCCGAACGAAGCGGTGCCGGGGCAGTACGCCGATCCAGTCGAGCAGATGGTTGGCGCCCTCCAACGGCCCCCACACGCAGGCGTGGGTGACGCCGGTGGTCGGCCGGCGGACCCCGACCGGCGAGAGTTCCAGCCGCGCCAACGCGTTGAAGAGGCTGGACTTGCCGCTGCCAGTGGCACCGGCGAGGGCGACAACGGTGTGGTCCCGGGACAGCGCGAGCCGGGTGCCGGCCCGCTCGACCAGTGTGTGCGCGGGCACCAGGTCGCCGTCCGGCAGCAGACCGTCCACGGCGGTCAGGAACCGGCGTACCGCGTCCAGTCGGGCGATCAGCGCGTCGGCGTCGACCCGCTGGTCCCTGCGGAACACCTCGCGTACCCGGCCGGCGATGTTGCTCACCGGGAGCCCTCCTCGTCGCCGGCCGACAGGCCACTGCGGTGCCGGGCCAGCTCGACCCGGCCGGCGGCCCGGCGCAGCCCGTCGCCGGCGTCCGCGGCCGGGCGGGCCTCGGCGGTGCGGCTCAGGAAGCGGTCGGCCTCCGCGTCCAGCAGCGTCCGCACCCGGGCCAGCAGGTCGGTGCGGGCCTTGGCGGCGAGGGTACGCACCGCCTGGTCGCCGAAGATCGCCTGGAGGACGGCCTGCGCGGCGACAGTGGTGCCGGCCCCGGTGGCCAACTCCAGCCCGGTCGGGATGAACGCGGTGGAGGCGAAGACGGCGATCATCACGGCC
>NZ_JAGPXZ010001274.1:0-953 GCF_018070305.1 Micromonospora sp. M51
AGAGCCCGGTCGCGCAGCCAGTAGAGCTGGAACCAGACGTCCGCGCCCACGCCGGCCACCTGCTCGATCGGCGTGCTGCCCAGCGTGCTCGCCAGGTACGGGATGCCGGCCGCGCCGGCCGCCGCCGCGAGCCCCAGCTCCCCGTCCGGGTGCACCAGCCGCTGGTACGCCATCGGCGCCACTGCGACCGGCATGGCGTACCGGCTGCCGAGCAGGCCGGCGCCGAGGTCGACGGTGTCCACGCCACGCAGCACCCGGGGCAGCACCGCGACCCGGTCCAGCGCGTGCCGGTTCGCGGCGAGGGTCACCTCGGCCGCGCTGCCGCCGGCCAGGTAGTCCCACACGTCCGGCGCCAGCACGGCCCGGGCCCGCTCGGCGTAGTCGGCGAGCGAGACGGCCGGCAGGTCGGTCAGCACCCGCTCAGCCATCGGCCACCGCCGGGCCCGTCACGGCCGGCTCGTCCACCTGGGCGGCTTCCGGCCCGGCCGACAGCCCGAAGCGTTCCCGGAGAAAGGCCGCCGCGCCTTCCTGCGCCCGCCGCCCGTCGGTGAAGGTTCCCGGCATGGCGAAGAACCCGTGGATCATGCCCGGGTAGTGCGCCAGGCGGGTGGGCACACCGGCGTCTCGCAGCCGCTCGGCGTACCGCTGCCCCTCGGCGCGCAGGGGGTCCAGTTCGGCGGTGATCACCAACGCCGGCGGCAACCCGGACAGGTCGTCGGCGAGCAGTGGCGAGGCCAGCGGATCCCGGGCGTGCCCCGGGTCGGAGAGGTAGTGCCTCCGGTACCAGGCAACCGAATGCCTGTTGAACAGCGCCGGGTCGTCGTCGCCGACCGGGTCGCCGCTCTGGTCGGTGTTCGGGTAGATCAGCAGTTGCGCGGCGAGCGGGGGCCCGTCCGTCCGGCTGAGCAGGGTGACCGCCGCGGCCAGGTTCCCGCCGGCGCTGTCCCCACCCA
>NZ_JAGPXZ010001275.1:0-952 GCF_018070305.1 Micromonospora sp. M51
GCTCAGCGAGTGGCCCCCGGGTGCCGAGCCGCTGCGACCCCGGTTCCTGATCCGCAACCGGGTGATCGCCGTCGGCACCCGGGGCACCGTCGTGGTGGAGGCCTCGGCGCGCAGCGGCGCGACGCAGACCGCGCGGCGAGCCCTCCACGCGAATCGGGTGACCATGGTGGTGCCGGGGCCGGTGACCTCGGCGATGTCCGTCGGCGCACACGAGTTCCTGCGCGAGTTCCCCGGCAAGGCCCGGCTGGTCGCCGGGGTGGCGCACGTGCTGGAGGAGGTGGGCCGGATCGGCGCGGACCTGGCCCCGTTGGCACGCGGGCCGCAGCGGGCCGCCGACACGCTCGACGACGACGCGCGTTCGCTACTGGAGGCGCTGCCCCGCCGGAGCGCGATGGGCGTGGACCGGCTCTCCGCCCGCGCCGGTGTCGACGTACGGACCGCGCTGCGCAAGCTGTCGCTGCTGGAGGAGCTGTCCATGGTGGTCCGTCGTGAGGACGGCTACGCCCTCGCCCCGCCCGCGAAGCCCAAGCGGGCGGCGACATCGGAGACGTCAGGCCCGCCGTGAGGCTGAGCGGATGCGACACGGCTCGCCGGGCGCGGTGATCGCCGGATGCCCGCACACTTCCTGCTCGGGACCCCGGCCAGCTGCCATTGCCGGTACGGTGCCCGGTCATGGGTGCAATCAAGCCGTGGCACATCAGCGTGCTCTGCTGCCTCGCCACGACCGCCGTGCTGGTTGTCGGCGTAGTCGTCTTCCTGATGAAGAAGAGCAACCGCCACCGGTAGGCGAAAGGCGGCACCGTCGGGTCCCGTGACGTGGGCGGACCGGCCGTAGGCTGTGGCCGTGCCAGCTGTCAGTGAGGGTGCCTGTCCCGGTGGACCGGCCAGCGCCCCGGAGCGGCCCCGATGAGCCGCCCCGACCGGAGCACCCGGGCCATGCACCAGGCGCTGC
>NZ_JAGPXZ010001276.1:0-950 GCF_018070305.1 Micromonospora sp. M51
GGGTGGCGGCGACGACAGCGGCCGCGCCGGCCATGTCCTTGCGCATCAGCTTCATCGACGCGACCGGCTTGATCGAGATGCCGCCGGTGTCGAAGGTGATGCCCTTGCCGATCAGCACCACGTGCGTACGCGCGTTGGCGGGGTGCCAGTCCAGTTCGACGAGCCGGGGTCCGCTGGCGGAGCCACCGCCGACGGCGAGGATCCCGCCGAAGCCCTCGGTGGTCAGCTCGGCCGGGCCACGGACCCGCAACCGCAGATCCGGAAGATCGGCCGCGGCGGAGGCCACCTGGTCGGCGAACCACTGCGGGGTCTTCACCGAGGAGGGGGTGTTGGTCAGGTCCCGGGCGAGATGGGTCATCGCGGCGGTGGTCCGGGCCGTGGCGACGCTGTCCTCGTACCGGGTCGGATCGCTGAGCAGCAGGTCGACGCCGGTGAGCGCCGGCCGGTCGCCGGCCTCGGTGAGCCGGAACCGGTACGCGGCGAGCAGCAGACCCTCGGCCAGTCCGCGCACGGCGGCCTGGGTCACCTCGGCCGGCAGCGCGATGGTGATATGCGTCTCAGCCGAGGCAGCGCGGGCCACTGTCGCGCCGGCCGTCCGCCAGGCCGCCTCGTCCCCACCACCGATGCCGAGCAGCACCAGCCGGCCGGGGGTACGCCCGGGGCGCAGCTGGGTGTGGATCTCGCCGGCTCGGCCCGTCAGTCGGGCCGCTGGCGCCAGCGCGGCGGCCTCCTCGGCAGTGCCGTCCGGGGGTGCCACGGCGGTCGACAGAGGCGCGGCCGAGGTGTCACCGCCCGCCGTCGAGTCGGCGGGTCGGACAGGCAGGACGAGAGCGTCGAGCCGGTCCGGCTCGGCGATCAGACGGATGGCGAGCACGCGGAACCGAACCTCCAGGAAAATGTCGCGGACCGGAAGCGAACCCACCTGCCCGCAGCGTTGAAGACCCTGAGCC
>NZ_JAGPXZ010001277.1:0-945 GCF_018070305.1 Micromonospora sp. M51
CACCAGCGGCGAGGGTGACGTGATGCGGCACGGCAACTGGCGGGGCGAGGCGCAGGCCGGCAAGGCGTACTCGTTCTACCTCACCGCCACCGACGCCAAGTTCGCGGAGAGCAAGCCGATCTTCGACGAGATGGCGCGCACGTTCCAGCTCACCGGGGACGGCTGAGCCGGAGGGAACCGACAGGGATGATCCGTCGCCGTGCTATCAAGGGGCATGGCGGCGGACACCACTGACATCGACGACATTCGTGAGCAAGCCCGGCGCTGGCTGGCCGACGACCCCGACCCGGCCAGCCGGGACGAGCTGACGGCGGTGCTCGACGGGCTACCCGCGAGCGCGTCGGAGCTGGCCGACCGGTTCGCCGGCCCGCTGACCTTCGGCACGGCGGGCCTGCGCGGCCCGCTGCGCGCCGGCCCGAACGGCATGAACCTCGCCGTGGTCACCCAGGCCGCTGCCGGCCTGGTCACCTGGCTCGCGGCCCAGGGTGGCACCGGCCCGCTGGTGATCGGGTACGACGCCCGGCACGGCTCGCGGCAGTTCGCCGAGCGCACCGCCCAGGTGGCCACCGGCGCTGGCCGCCCGGCGCTGCTGCTGCCCCGCCCGCTGCCCACCCCGGTGCTGGCGTACGCCGTGCGGCACCTCGGCGGGGTCGCCGGCGTGATGGTCACGGCCAGCCACAACCCGCCGCAGGACAACGGCTACAAGGTCTATCTCGGCGCGGAGCTGGGCGGCGAGTTGGGCGCCGGGGCGCAGATCGTGCCGCCCGCCGACGCCGGAATCGAGGCGGCCATCCGGTCGGTCGGGCCGCTGACCCAGGTGCCGTTGGGCGAGCCCGGTCAGGTGCTCGGCGACGACCTGGTCGCCTCGTACGTCGAACGGGCCACCGCGGTGATCGACCCGGACGGGCCACGGGACCTGACGGTGGCGTACACCCCGTGCAGCGG
>NZ_JAGPXZ010000129.1:0-11041 GCF_018070305.1 Micromonospora sp. M51
CTTCTCGTCCGGGCTGGACGCGGTGATCGCGCCGGCCGGCACCACCCAGATCGACACGCCCTCCTGACGGCGGGTGTAGAGATCGCGGGCGTTGCGCAGGGCAAGCTCGGCGTCGGGGGCGTGCAGGCTGCCGACGTGGGTGTGCGACAGCCCGCGCCGGGCCCGCACGAAGACCTCCCACAGAGGCGAATGACCTGTCACGCCGGATTGCTCGGCACGCTCGCTCACGCGGCCACCTTCTCCTTGTTCGTCCGCTTCGCGGCGTACGCCGCGGCGGCCTCGCGTACCCAGCTGCCGTCGGCGTGCGCGGCGCGGCGGTGGGCCATCCGCTCGCGGTTGCACGGCCCGTCGCCGGAGATCACCCGCATCAGTTCGTCATAGTCCGGCTGGGTGTAGTCGTACGCCTGCCGCTCGTCGTTCCAGCGCAGGTCGTCGTCGGGGATGCGGACCCCGAGGATCTCGGCCTGCTGGACGCACATGTCGACGAAGCGTTGACGCAGGTCGTCGTTCGAGAAGCGCTTGATCTTCCAGGCCATCGACTGGGTGGAGTGGGTGGAGTCGCCGTCCGGCGGGCCGAACATGGCCAGCGACGGGTACCACCATCGGTCCACCGCGTCCTGCGCCATGGCGTGCTGCTCGGGGGTGCCGTGCGCCAGGGTGTGCAGGATCTCGTAGCCCTGCCGCTGGTGGAACGACTCCTCCTTGCAGACCCGGATCATCGCGCGGGCGTACGGGCCGTAGGAGCAGCGGCACAGCGGCACCTGGTTGACGATCGCCGCACCGTCCACCAACCACCCGATGGCGCCGACGTCGGCCCAGCTGAGGGTGGGGTAGTTGAAGATCGAGCTGTACTTCTGGCGGCCGTCGAGCAGCAGCTGGACCAGTTCGTCGCGGCTGATGCCGAGGGTCTCGGCGGCGGCGTAGAGGTAGAGGCCGTGACCCGCCTCGTCCTGCACCTTGGCCAGCAGGATCGCCTTGCGCTTGAGTGACGGCGCCCGACTGATCCAGTTGCCCTCCGGCTGCATGCCGATGATCTCGGAGTGGGCGTGCTGGGCGATCTGCCGGATCAGCGTCCGCCGGTACGCGTCGGGCATCCAGTCGCGGGGTTCGATCTTCTGCTCGGCGTCGACGACCTCGGCGAAGTACGCCGCCAGGTCCTCGTCCGGCGCGGGCCCGCCCCGCCGCCCGCGCGCCGCCGCTGCCCGCAGCTCCGCCTCGGCGGCCTCGACCTCGCCCAGCAGACCGCCGGGCGCCTCGTCCGGGGCGCTGTTCGGGGCGGAGAAGTCGTTGCCATACATGAGGCTAAGTGTTACAGCTTGCGCCTCGTTGCACCAGGGGGTGTAACAGGAATCCGCGCATCCCATCCGTAGCCGAATGACTGCTTTGCGCGACCTGGGCGGCCTTCCATCGCCGTGACTTGGGCCACGAAACAAAGGTGAACCCCTGCAAAAACCTCATACCGGCCCCATAACTCGCCTTTATCGCAGGTTGCCTAGTGTCGAAGTCTGGCGGTCGGGCGGTCCGGACGTAGACTTCTGCCGGACAACCGATCGGCTGCCGCGCATCGATATCTCCACCGAGGCCACCTCCCCCGGCCTCGGCGATCGCACCCGATTCGTCCCGACGACAAGCCGGTCCCCCCGGCCCTGACACCTGGAGTTCACCCACTCATGCGATCTCGCGTGACCCTGGTGCTCGCCATCACGGCAGTCGTGCTCGGCGGCGTCCTGCTGGTCCCCACCGCGTACGCCCGACTTGCCAGCGACGACAGCGGCGGAGGCGGCGGTGGCGGCACGTCGAGCGTCGCCGCGCCCGCACCCGCGCCACCGCCGCCGCCCACCCTGGCGGCCGGTCCGGTGTCGGTGAGCTTCAAGGGTGACTTCTTCTCCTGGGCCCTGATGGACCGCAAGACGGGCAAGATCTCCGGGTCGTCGAACATGGCCGCGACCAGCTCCACCGAATCGATGATCAAGGCGTGGATCGTCTCCGACTACCTGCGACAGCTCGGTGACAAGGAGCCGCCGGCATCGTTGAAGGAGGCGTCCCGACTCGCCATCGTCGACAGCAACGACAAGGCCGCCAACGCGGTCCACCGGGCTGCCGGCGGGTCCTACAAGGCCTCGTCGAGCAGCGTTCCGGACGCGGTGATCCAGCGGGCGATCAAGATCTGCGGGCTGACCGACACCAAGCGCGGCAACACCAAGCCGTACACCGGCTTCTGGAGCTACACCCGGATGTCTCCCCGCGACGCGGTCCGACTCGGCGACTGCATCGCCGACGGCAAGGCCGCCGGCCCGAAGTGGACGAAGTGGGTGCTGGACCAGATGAGCAAGGTCACGGGCACCACCGCGGCCAAGGACCAGAAGCCCGACTCCGGTGGCGGCCGCTGGGGGATCATCGACGGTCTACCCAAGTCGATCACCTCGCAGGGCCCGGTCAGCATCAAGAACGGTTGGACCCCGATCTACGGCGACGGCAACTGGCACGTCAACTGCCTCGCCGTCACCAGCAAGTGGAGCCTGGCGGTGATGCTGCGCTACCCGATCAGGACCGGCCTGGACTACGGCGCGAAGGTCTGCGCCAGCGTGGCCACCCAACTGGTCACCCCGCAGCCGGGTGCCGCGCTCAAGGTGCCGCAGCAGCCGGTCGGGAAGCTCTGATGGCCGGCACCCGTCGGGGAGACCGGCGTGGCGACGGCGACGCCTCCCCGATGCGGCTGATCGCCATCGCGGTCATCCTCATCGGCCTGGTGCTGGTGTCGCTGCGGTTGCTGCCCGGGTCGCCGTTCGAGTCGTCCGCCGCCGCCAAGTGGGGCGACGCCGGCACCAGCGACCGGCCCACCGGCTCCGGCACCGACCGCAGTGCCCGCCAGCCGTCCGCGCCGTCACCGAGCCCCAGCCCGTCGCTGGAGCCGCTGCCCTTCGCGGCCAAGAATCTCGACCTCGACATCGAGGGCTGGTACGCCTGGAGCGTCCTGGACCGGCGAACCGGAAAAATCATCGGTTCGAAGAACATGGACGAGACCAGCACGACCGCCTCCATGATCAAGGCGTGGATCGTCGCGGACTACCTGCGCCGCGCGGCCGACGCCGGCCAGACCCCGAGCGACGCGAAGCTCGCCGACGCGACCCGGATCATCCGGGACAGCGACAACACCCGGGCCGAGCAGTTCTACAACCTGGTCGGCCGAGACGCCTCGATCAAGCGCCTGATCTCCATGTGCGAGCTGACCGACAGCAGCGTCGCCCCCGACAAGGGCTGGAGCCGGACGGCGCTCTCACCCCGGGACACCGCCCGGATGGGCAACTGCATCGCCACCGGCACCGCCGCCGGGCCGAAGTGGACCAAGTGGCTGCTCAACGAGATGAAGCTGGTTCGTGGCGGCGGCGACTTCGGTATCCGCAAGGCCTTCCCGGCCGCCGAGCAGAAGAAGATCGCCATCAAGAACGGGTGGATCGACCGGACCAGGGAGCAGGAGATGCACATCAACTGCCTGGCCATCGGCGACACCTGGACGATGGGCGTGATGGTCAAGTACCCGATCAACATGGGCTACGACTACGGCATGAAGAACTGCGAGAAGATCACCGAGGCGCTGCTCCGCACCGGCACCTGAGCCGTCCACGCTGACGCCGGCCCGGGCCGCTGCCGACCCGGGCCGTTGGTGCGCCGTCGGCAGGGGTCAGCCGGCGAAGAACTCCGGACCGCCCTCCGGCAGCGCCGGGGCCTCCCCGATCGCGGCGGCCCGTCGGGCCCACTCGCGCAGCCCGGCGACCTGCCGATCGCCGAGGGAGAAGTCGAGGGTCCGGAAGTACGTGGCGAGCGTCTGCGCGTCGAACGTCTCCCAGCGCGCCGCCGCCTCGGCCACCTGGTCCAGCTCCGCCAGGCAGAGGTCCCGGGAGCGCAGGAAAGCCTCGTGCACCTCCTTGACCAGGCCCGGGTGGGCGGCGGCGAAGTCACGGCGGACCGCCCAGACGGCGAAGACCATCGGCAGCCCGGTCCAGTCCCGCCACGCCTGCCCGAGGTCGGTGACAGTGAGGCCCTTCTGCGGCGCCTCGTAGTACGCCCGCAGCGCCACGTCCCCGATCAGCACGGCCGCGTCGGCCTCCAGCAGCATCTGGGTCAGGTCCGGCGGGCACCGGAAGTACTCGGGCCGCACGTTGTACTGCTCGGCGAGCAGCAGTTGCGCCGTCATCACCCCGGTCCGCGAGGTCGAGCCGAGCGCCACCCGCGCGCCGTCCAACTCGTCGAGGGGTCGGGTGGAGACCATGTTGACCGACAGCACCGGACCGTCGCTGCCGACCGCCAGGTCCGGGAGGAGCAGCAGCTCGTCGGCGTGCTTCAGGTACTCCAGCAGCGTGATCGGGCCGATGTCGAGGTCGCCGGCGACCAGCGCCGCACTCAACCGGTCCGGCGAGTCCTTGTGCAGGTCCACGTCGAGCAGGGCACCGGAGCGCATCAAACCCCAGTAGATCGGCAGGCAGTTCAGGAACTGGATGTGCCCGACTCGCGGGCGTGCGATGCGCTCAGCCATGGCCCGACCGTATCCCCGGCGGCGGGCGCCGGCTCGGCGGGCCGGCCCGAAGTGGCCAACCCCGCACTTGACCGGGCAGCTCGGCCGCCTTCCGGGGCGTTGGCCGCTTGTCGACCGCCTGCCGGCGCGTCGGCCGCTCGTCGACCGTCTGCCGGGGCGTCGGTCAGCGACGACCGTCGTACCGCCCGGGTCACGACCGGCACGAAGCCCAGCACCACCAACAACCCGAGCACCCCGGCGCCGGCGATCAGCGGTCGGGGCGGAACGACGGCGAGCAACGCCCCGCCGATCAGGAAGCCCGCCATCGAGCCACCCTGCACCGCCGCGCCGTAGCTGGCGTACGCCCGGGCGCGCATCGCCTCCGGCACCCGCCGAGCGGTGAGCAGGTTGGCGAAGACGTTGTCGCCGCCGTTGGCCGCGCCTCCCACCAGCCAGAGCGGCACCAACACACCTGCCGCCGGCACCGTCGCCGCGAGCAACACCATCAAACTGCACACGGCCAGGGTGGCCAGCACCCCGCGTACCAACGCGCCGTCGTCGTCGAGCCGCCGAGCGAGTCGTACGGCGAGCCAGGTCCCCGGCAGCATGCCGGCCATCCATGCGGCGCTGACCAGGCCGTACGTGGTCGCCGAGCCCTCCAGGGTCTCCCGGATGAAGAAGACCTCGATCACGTTGATGCCGCCGATCGCCGCGATCACCACGGCGGTGCTCACCACCATCACGAGCATCAGCGGGTCGCGGCGCAGCCGCCAGCCGATCTCCGTACCCCCCGGGGTTGTCACGCCGCCCGAGGCGGCCTGGCTGCCCCCGGCGGCGGCCTCGCTGCTCGCGGCGGCGGCGGTCTGGCTGGCGGCGGACCGCCGGCCGCCGCGTCGGGTCCGCAGCAGCAGGCCCGCGACCACCAACGCCAGGTAGGTCGCGGCATCGAGAAGCAGCGGTACGCGGGTGCCGAACTGTCCCACCAGCAGACCGGCCAGCACCGGGCCGCCGAGCGCACCGAGCGAGACGGCGGTCTGACTGATCGCGCTGGCCCGGGGCAGGTCGGCCGGGCGGACCATCGCCGGCAGCAGCGCCGCGAGGCAGGGTTGGGTCACCGCGAGCCCGCAGGCCAGCAGTGCGACGAGCCCGACCACCAGTGCCGGTTGCTCGACGACGGCGAGGAGGGCACAGACGCAGGCCTGCCCGAAACCGACTGTCACCAGCAGGGTGCGGCTGTCCATCCGGTCGGCGAGTCGGCCCGCGAGCGGGGCGAGCACCACCAGGGGCAGGGTGGCGGCGAGCAGCAGGCCCGACACGGCCAGCCCACCGGCACCGGCACCCTGCAGGGCCAGTGCCAGCGCGGTCGCCGCGAGGAAGTCGCCGCAGATGGTGGTGCCCCGGGCAGCGGCGGCGAGCCAGACGTCCGCCCAGCGCGACTCGTCAGTTGCGAAGGACATTCTTCGAAAATAATCCTTCACAACTGATTCATGCAACCCCGCCTATGCCAACGGCACCGTCCGGTACTGCACGGCGACAGTGCGCGCCCCCGGCGGCGGCTCACCCTGCCGCCGTCGCGGGTGGTACGGCCGGAGCAGCGCCAGCACCGCCTCGTTCAACTCGGCCAACTCCTCAGCGGTGAGCAGCACCAGCGTGTCGGTGAACAGCGCCGTGTCGTACCACTCGGCGGGCTCGTCCCCGGCGCGCCGCAACCAGTCCCGGGTCCGCTCCATGGCCCGGACCGCATGCGCCTCCACCAGCGCCTGCTCGGCCGCCCGCGCCTCGGGCCCGGCATCACGGCCCGCCTCGACCAGCACACTCCCACTCGGCACGCGCCACAACCGCTCACGCGCGTCCCCCCGACTCGGCGCCTGCTCGACCAGCCCGAACTTCGCCAGCGCCCGCAGGTGGTAACTGGTGGCGCTCGGCGACAGCCCGACGATCTCGGCACACTCGGTGGCGGTCCCGCCGGCCTCGCGGCTGTTCAGGTACTCCATGATCGCGATCCGCGCCGGATGGGCCATCGCCCGCATCACCTGCGGGTCGCTGATCGTCATCCGGCGCGAATCGGAGCGGGCCTCGGTCATAGGCCCATGATCCCGGCAGACCTTCCAACCTGCCATCACCACCACGTCCCGCTCGGGTCACATGGCGTCTGTCCTTTGCTAGTGAGCAGGCGGATTCGACGGCACGCGCGGCGTGGATCGCTTGGTTCCCCTCATTGATCGACACCGACCCGGAAGTGATCGGCCGCCGAGGTGGTGCGACGGCCACCACATCCGACACTGGGCCGACGGTGGGGTGACGGCGCTGGGCAATGCGGTGCTGCTCTGCGGCTACCACCACCGGCTCATCCACCACGGCGATTGGGCGGTCCGTATCGCGGCGGACGGTCGCCCTGACTTCCTCCCGCCCAGTTGGCTCGACCCGCTGCACACTCCACGTCGCAACCACTACCACCTGCGCTGCTGACGCTGCCGAGCACGCCCACGCCGCCCATGACCGCGACCAGGAACCGCGAACCGCGGCAAGCGGCCAGCGACCCGCGACCCCCGACCCGCGGCCGGTGACCCACGGCCAGCGGCCAGCGGCCCGTGACCCACGGCCCGAGACCCACGGCCCGAGACCCACGGCCAGCGACCCACGGCCAGCGGCCAGCGGCCAGCGGCCACGACGATCCGCCAGTCCCCGCCGCCCAAGCCGCGTCTCCTGTTGATCGACTCGGTTTCCTGAAAGTCGGGGCGTCGCACCGGCTTGGACACCGCGACTTCATGAAAACCGAGTCGATCACGGCACCCACGGCGGTCGCGGTGTGCGAGAGCACGGCGCGCAGCGCGCAGCGCGAGGCGCGAGTACAGCGCGAGGCGCGAGTACAGCGCGCAGCGCGAGGCGCGAGTACAGCGCGCAGCGCGAGGCGCGACGCGGAACAGGGCGGGGGGCGCACGGCGCGGGACCTGATGATCAGTCGGCATCCGACCTCGGCATCACGTCCATCTCGATGCGGTGCTACCCGTCAACGCGTCACTTCGGCGACGTCCGGCGCTGCGACACGCCGTCTCGGATGGGTGGTCGGGTCGGTAATTCGCTGGCTGCGGCGGGCTGGGGAGCGTAGGGTTGCAGGCCGCTTGACGGCCGAGGTGAGCTGCACCGGAACGGGCGTCGTCGCGCCGGGCGGCCGGCCATCCGCCCCCGGACACGCGAGCGCGCAGCAGATGTGAACGATGGGACGTCAGCATGCCCGCACTTGACCTCGACACCCAGCCTGACACCGACCTCGACGCGGACCTGGCCGCCGAACGCGCACACCTGTCCACCTCGCGGGCGGCGTTGGCTCGGATGCGGGCGAGGGCCGAGTCTCTCTTCGCCACCGGTGACCAGGTGGCCGGCGACGCCTACGCGGCCGAGACCCTCGGTCGCACCCTCGCTCGCCGGGTCGCCGAGCTGGCCGACGACCCGACCACACCACTCTTCTTCGGCCGCCTCGACTTCGCCGAGGCCCCAACCGACGCGACCCCAACCAGCGGGACTCCGACCAGCGCGGCAACGACCAGCGCGGCAACGACCAGCGCGGCAACGACCAGCGCGGCAACGACCAGCACGACCCCAACCAGCGCGGCCACCCACAACCGGCCCACGGACAGCACTGCCACCGGCAGCCCGACCACGAGCGACCCGACCGCACCCGACACCACTGATGATCATGAGGGGCGGCGCTATCACGTGGGGCGGCGGCATGTCACCGACGAGCGCGGCGAGCCGCTGGTGCTGGACTGGCGGGCACCGGTCTCCCGCTCGTTCTACCGGGCCAGTGTGCGCGATCCACAGGGGGTGGCGGTCCGGCGACGGTTCGGGTTCAGCAACGGCGTCCTGACCAGCTTCGAGGATGAGCGGCTGGATCGGGGCGAAGAGTTTGGTACGACCAGTCGGATCCTCACCGCCGAGATCGAGCGTCCGCGCGTCGGGCCGATGCGGGACATCGTGGCCACGATCCAGCCGGAGCAGGACGAGCTGGTGCGGGCCGACCTCGCCGACTCGATCTGTGTGCAGGGCGCGCCGGGCACCGGAAAGACGGCGGTGGGTCTGCACCGGGCCGCGTACCTGCTCTATCTGCACCGGGAGCGGTTGCGGCGGGCGGGTGTGTTGATCGTCGGGCCGAACCGGGCGTTCCTGTCGTACATCGCGGCGGTGCTGCCGGCGCTCGGTGAGGTCGAGGTCGAGCAGGCCACGGTGGAGGAGTTGATCTCCCGGGTGCCGGTCCGGGCGGTCGAGGCGCCGGCGGTGGCCGCGCTCAAACACGACGTACGGATGGCCGACGTGCTGCGGCGCGCGGTGCAGGCGCAGATCGGCACCCCGACCGAGTCGATCACCGTGTCGGACGGTTCGTTCCGCTGGCGGATCGGGCTGGAGCCGTTGCACCGGATCGTCGAGGAGACCCGCCGGGAAGGGCTGCCGTACGGCACTGGTCGGGAACGCGTTCAGGCACGGGTGGTGAGCCTGCTGCAACGGCAGGCCGAGGCGCGGCGGGCGGAGTCGCCCAGCGATGCCTGGCTGCGCCGGATGAGCCGCTGCCGGCCGGTGCTCGACTTCCTGGACGCGGTCTGGCCGGCGCTCACCCCGGAAGGGCTGGTGCACGGCCTGTTCGCCGACCCGGCGCGGCTCGCCGCCGCGGCGGACGGGCTGCTCAGCGACGCCGAGCAGGCGCAGCTCGTCTGGGCCAAGCCGGCCCGCACCCCGAAGGCGACCCGTTGGACCGCCGCCGACGCGGTGTTGATCGACGAGGCGACCGGGCTGCTGGAACGGCTCTCCGGGTTCGGGCACGTGGTGGTGGATGAGGCGCAGGACCTCTCCCCGATGCAGTGCCGGGCCATCGCTCGGCGCAGCGAGCACGGCTCGGTCACGCTCCTGGGTGACCTGGCCCAGGGCACCGCGCCGTGGGCGGCGACGGACTGGCGGGAGTCCCTTGCCCATTTGGGTAAGCCGGACGCGGTGGTGGTGCCGTTGACCGTCGGTTTCCGGGTGCCCGCGGCGGTGGTCGCGTTCGCGAACCTGCTGCTCCCGGCGCTCGCTGTGGACGTACCGCCGGCCGAGTCGCTGCGCCGCGATGGCGGCCTGGACGTGCGTACGGTGACCGACCTGACGTCGGCGACGGTGGCCGAGGTGCGGGCGGCGCTCGCGCACGACGGCTCGGTCGGTGTGATCGCCGCGGACGACGCTGTCGACGGCCTGCGCGCGGCGCTGGCCGAGGCGGGTGTCGAGACCGCGACCGCCGACGATGTGGCGGCCGCGGAGCGGGTCACGGTGGTGCCGGCGACACTGGTCAAGGGCCTTGAGTACGACCATGTGGTGGTGGTCGAGCCGGCGGCGATCGTCGCGGCCGAGCCACGCGGGCTGCACCGGTTGTACGTGGTGCTCACCCGGGCGGTGTCCCGGCTGGCGGTGCTGCACGTTGCGCCGCTGCCCGCCCCGCTCGTCGGCGGGTCAGCCGGCTGACAGGACCGCCGCGATCTCCCGCAGCGGGCGGCCGGATTCGGCCATCGGCACGTGGAACGACAGCCACGAACCGTCGGCGAAGTCGAGCCGCAGCCGCTTCCAGTTCAACCGGTACCTGCCGAACCGGGCGGTGACGGAGGTGCGCGGCACCGACCCGAGCAGTTCGATGTCGGCCTGCGCCCGTTCGTCCGCCGACGAGCGGGAGAGCAGGCCGACGGGTGCTGTCGCACCGAGCAGCAGTCGCTGGTCGGTGACCCCCAGCACGAGGTGACGGATGCCGAAGCCCTTCGTCGCCACGGTCACTGCATGGTGCAGCTCGGATGCCCGGGAGTCGGGTTGGCCTCGACCTCCGACACCGAAGAAGAGCCAGTCGACGGCGCTGTCCGCCCGACCGAAGGTGATGTTCGGTGAGAGCACGGTGAGCAGGACACCCAGAAAACTCGGCCGACCGGCGGCGGGTGGCGCCGACGGCAGTGCCGGCGGAGCCGGGGTCAGCCCACCGCCCGCTCGGACCTTGGCCACCGCGCGCACCCGCTCGTCGGCCGGTAGCAGTCGGCTGAACCCCTCGGCGTACCGCGCCTGACTTTCGTCGTCAGTCACCAGGGCCCCCTCGTGCTCGACGATGTCCGCCGCAGTGTCCGGCTCAACGCTCGGGCTTGCCACGGACCCTCCCCTGTGGCCTGTGCGACGGATCAGCCTGTCGCCGCGACTCCTCACCATAGGCACTGCTCGCCGCGACCGAAGTCCCCACCTGTCGTGATGGTGACATCCGGCCTCGACGTGGTACCGTAAAGTAGTTTGCGTGGACCTAGACGATGATTCACCACCCACCGACGCCGCAGCGGCGCTGCGGCTGATCCAGGACCAACGGTCGGCGACGGCACGCCGGCTCGATCCCGATGCCCGCCTGCTCTACTGGCCGTGGGGTGTCGCCTGGCTGGGTGGCTTCGGGCTGTTCTTCCTGCGGTTCGCCCCCGGCGACCGTGCGCTTGTCGACCAGCCGAGCTGGCTGCCGCTGACCGTCCTCTTCGTGCTGCTCGC
>NZ_JAGPXZ010001278.1:0-944 GCF_018070305.1 Micromonospora sp. M51
GGCCCCGACGGCGGACGCGTCGACACCGGTCCGCGGGTCGGCGGCGCCGCCGAGCGCGGCCTTGATCTGCTCGCCGGTCCAGTCGGGGTGCCGCTGGACGAGGAGCGCGGCGGCGCCCGCCACGTGCGGGCTGGCCATCGAGGTGCCGCTGATCGCCTCGTAGTGCTCGTCGATCGGATCCTGCAGGTTGGTGCCGGCGGCCCGGGCGGCGACGATGTCGACACCGGGCGCTACCAGTTCCGGCTTCGCCACGTGGCTGTCGACCAGCGGTCCGCGGCTGGAGAAGTCGGCGAGCTTGTCGTTGCGGTCGACGGCGCCGACGGTCAGCGCGCTGGCGGCGGAGCCGGGCGAGGAGATCGCGCCGCCGCTGTTGCCGGCGGCGATCACGAAGAGGACGCCGGTGGACTTGCTCAGACCGTCGACGGCGAGCGAGAGCGGGTCGTTGCCGTCGTCCGCGTCGCTGCCGCCGAGGCTCATGTTGATGACGTCGGCCCGGGCGGCGGCCCACTCCATGCCGGCGATGATGCCGGAGTCCTCACCGGAGCCGTGGTCGTCGAGGACCTTGCCGATCATCAGCCTGGCGTCCGGCGCCACGCCGCGACGCTGCCCCTGTGCGGCCGCGCCGGTGCCGGCGATGGTGGCGGCGACGTGCGTACCGTGGCCGTTGTGGTCGACGGCGTCACCGCCCTCGGCGGTGAAGTCGGCCCGGTCGGCGACCCGGCCGACCAGGTCCGGGTGGGTGAAGTCGGCGCCGGTGTCGAGCACCGCGACGGTGCTCCCCTTGCCGGTGTAGCCAGCCCGCCAGGCGTCGGACGCGGCGATCTGCTCCAGGTTGCGGTCGAGGTCGGCGCGCTTGCCGCCGGTCAGCGCGGTGGCGCGGACCCTGCGGTCGAGCCAGACCTTCTTCGCGCCGGCGAGCAGCGAGTTCGTCGCCAGCTTCGCGG
>NZ_JAGPXZ010001279.1:0-943 GCF_018070305.1 Micromonospora sp. M51
GGAGTATCTGGGCGTCGACACCGGGGAATCCCCGCCCGGGGTCAGTGGGTTGGAGCACATGTGACCTGCCCCGTGTGTGGAACCGTTGCCGTTCCCGGTGCGCGGTTCTGCCACAACTGTGGTGCCGCGCTGCCGGCCGCCGCCACGTTGCCGGCGGCCGAGCGTCGGGTGGTCACCGTGCTCTTCGGCGACCTCTCCGAGTTCACCTCCTGGTCGGAGGACCTCGACCCGGAACGCGTCGGCGCGGTCACCGACCGGGTGCTCGCCGCCCTCGCCGGTGCGGTGAAGACCTTCGGCGGGCACGTCGACAAGCTGACCGGTGACGGCATCATGGCGGTCTTCGGCGCCCCGGTGGCGCACGAGGACGACGCCGAACGCGCCGTGCGGGCCGCCCTGTCCATGCAGCGGGCCGTCCGCCGGGTGCTCGACGACGAGCGGGGCGGCGGCGCGCCGCTCGGGCTGCGGGTCGGGTTGAACACCGGCGACGTCATCGCGGGCATCCAGGCCGCCATCGAGTACACGGTCATCGGCGACACGGTGAACACCGCGGCCCGGCTCGCCGACGCCGCCGCGGTCGGAGCCGTCTACGCCGGCGGGCGGACCGCCGCGGCGACCAGGCACGTCTCCTCCTGGCGGGCGTTGCGCCCACTGCGGCTCAAGGGCAAGCGTGAACCGGTCGAGGCGTACGAGCTGTTGGGTCTGCTGGACGCGCCGGGCACCCGCTCGGGGCTCGGCGACGAGGCGCCGTACGTCGGCCGGGAGACGGAGATCGGTCGGGTCGCCGGCCGGCTCGCCGAGGTGATCGACCAGGGCGACCCACGGGTACTGCTGATGACCGCCGAGGCGGGTATCGGCAAGTCCCGGTTCGCCGCCGAGGTGGAGCGCCTCGCCGCCGGGTACGACGTCGGTGCCGGCCGGTACGCGGCGCACACCGGGGCCCGGG
>NZ_JAGPXZ010001280.1:0-940 GCF_018070305.1 Micromonospora sp. M51
GGGAGGCAACGCCGACCACCGTGACCACCAGCGCGATCAGCAGCGCCCGCTGCGGCGACGTGCTGGTGATGCCCCGCACCGCGCGGGGAATCTGCGTGCCGAGCAGGACGAACAGGCCACCGTTGATCAGGAAGGTGGACAGGTCCCAGAACGCGAACGCCAGCACCCGGGACCGGGCGCGGATCACCCGCGGGCCGGCGTAGGACAGCACCAGGCCGGCGACCACCACCGCCAACACACCGCTGGCGTGCACCGAGTCGGCGAGCAGGAAGGCGCCGAACGGGGTCAGCACGCTGAGCGCGCCCTCGCGCAGCGGATCGTCGAGCCGTTTGCGGACCAGCACCACGGCGGCCCCCACCAGCAGACCGGCGACCACACCGCCGACGCTGGCGCCGACGAACTCCTCGCCGACGCCGAGCACGCCCGGCTCGGCGCTCTGGCTGAGCAGACCCACTGCCACCGCGAAGACCACCAGCGCGGTGCCGTCGTTGATCAGGCTCTCCGCGTGCAGGGTGGTGAGCAGCTTGCGGGGCAACCGCTTGGCCAGACCGGTGACCGCGGCGGCGTCGGTCGGCGCGAGGACCGCGCCGAGCACCCAGGCAGCGGCGGGGTTCACCCCGAACGCCTGCGCGGCGTACGACACGGTGACCATGGTGAGCACCACCAGCACCACGGCGAGCATCCCGATCACCGGCAGGTTGGCGCGGATCTCGCGCAGGCTGATGGTGAGGCTCTCCCGGTACAGGATCGCCGGCAGGAAGATCAGCAGCACCAGATCCGGTTCCAGGGTGACCTCGGACAGCGGCGGCGTGAACCCGAGCAGCACGCCCAACGCGATGAGCAGGACCGGCGGGGCCACCCGGTACCGACCGCCAACGGTGGTACCGACGAGCACTGTGACACCGAGCACCACGATCAGGACGAGCGCCTCCACGCCTAC
>NZ_JAGPXZ010001281.1:0-940 GCF_018070305.1 Micromonospora sp. M51
ACTCGGTCCTGCACGACTTCGCCGAGCAGGTCGAACGGCTGCTCACCCTGGTGCTGTTGCTGCTGCTGGGCGGCGCGATCGTGGGTGGTCTGCTGGGCCCGCTGACCTGGCCGGCGGCCGCCGTCGGGCTGGCCCTGGTGTTCCTGGTGCGGCCGCTGATCGGCTGGTTGTCGCTGCGCGGCGCCCCGGGACGCCCGGCCGAGCACTGGGTCATCTCGTTGTTCGGCATTCGTGGCGTCGGCTCGTTCTACTACCTCGCGTACGCCACCACCAAGGCCGACTTCCCGCAGGCCGAGCTGCTCTGGGCGACCGTCGGGCTGGTGGTGCTCGTCTCCGTCGTGGTGCACGGCGTGACGGCGACCCCGGTCATGCAACTGCTCGACCGGGAGGGAGAGCGGACCTCCGACCCGGCCGAGCGGGACGCCGACGCCCGGCCGGTCGCCGCGGCCGGGCACGCCTGAGCAGGCACCTCAGGCCCGCCGCCCACGCCGGCTCAGCCCAGCCTGAGCGCTGCTTCAGCCCAGCCGGGCGGCCAGCGCGCGGCCGAGGTCCCGGCCGGAGCGCCAGGCGCTCTGCACCCGGGGCTTGCCGAACGCGTCACCGGCCAGGCCGATCCCGTCGGCGTCGAGGTGGTAGGTGGCGTCGGCGGTGGCGTGGGTCGGCTTCGCGTACGTCCAGCGGTGCACGTGCACGTCGACGGCCTGTTCGGGCAGCCCGAGCAGGTCCCGGACGGCCTGCTCGATCGCCGGCCCGGCCCCGGTGGGTTGGGCCAAATGCCCGGCCGCGAACTCCGGCACCGTGTGCGCGACCAGCACCGGCGCGCCGTCACCTCGTCGGTCGCCGTCGTCGCAGACAAGGTTGAGGACCGGGTGCTCGTTGACGAACGCCCCCCGGAAGTCCGGCCAGCGCCGGTGCGGGAACCGCAGCACCGCGGCCAGGG
>NZ_JAGPXZ010001282.1:0-939 GCF_018070305.1 Micromonospora sp. M51
GGGTCAGGTGCGAGAAGTCGGGGATGACGGTGAGCCCGTCCGGATCGGTGGCGGCGAAGTCGGGTTCGTCAGGCTCGGCGGTGCCGGTGAGCGGGGCACCGGTGTCGAGCCGCCGCCCGACGGCGAGTTCGCGGTCGGCCCGGCCGAGCAGGTCCCAGGTTTCCATGTTCATGCTGATCCGCCGCACCACCACGGTGGTGCTGTCGCGCAGCCACGCCGGGCCGTCCGGCACCCAGAGCGCGGTGTCCATGGGCACGCCGGGTCGCGGGTTGGCGGTGCCGTCGAGCTGACCGAACAGGTTGCGTTGGGTGTGGCCACCCGGCTCGACACCGGGGCTGCGCCGGAAGCCCTGCTGGACCCACCGCACTGTGGCGAACGGTCGGCTGTCCTTGATCAGGACCCGTTGGGCGTGGGCCACGGTGATCGCGTCGTCAGCGCAGATCTGGAGCAGCAGGTCACCGCCGGACCAGGCCGGCTGGAGCCGGTCGATGCGGAACGACGGCAGGTCGGTGACCGATGCCGGCCGGCGGTCGTCGACGCCGGCCGCCCGGTAGAGGCCGGGCCCGAAGCCGAAGGTCACTGTCAGCCGGGCGGGCAGCAGCCCCAGTTCGGCCTCGGTGTCGGCCAGCGCGGGCCGGCCCTGGGTGAGTCGGGCGGTGTCGTCGGTGAGCAATCGCAACATCCGGCCCAGCGCGGCCCGGTCGACGCCGGCCCGCAGCGTGAGCGCCACGAACGACGCGTGCGCCTGCGGTTCGGTGGCCACCCCGGCCTGCCGGGCGCCGTGGAACGGCTCGACCAGGCCGCCGACGGCCGCCACCGCCGCCGTGGCGTCGGCGGCGGCCCGTGGTGGCCCGCCATCGGTGCGAGTCGTGGCGATGGCGGCGGCGCCCGCGAGGGCTCCGCCGGCGGCCAGGGCCCCGCCGGCGAGCAGGCCGCGCC
>NZ_JAGPXZ010001283.1:0-938 GCF_018070305.1 Micromonospora sp. M51
TGTCGGGGGTGTAGCCGGCCTCGACGAGCGCGTCCGCGCCACCGTCGACGCCGATCAGCACCGGCTTGAACTCCCGGATGTACGGGCGCAGCACGTCCAGGTCGGCCTTGTAGTCGTAGCCGCGCACCACGATCAGGCAGTGGCGACCCTGGATCTGGGTCTCGATGTCGGGCACCCCGACACCGTCGAGCAGCAGGTCGCGCTCCTGGCGCAGGTAGTCCATCGTGTTGGCGGCGAACGCCTCCAACTGCACCGACAGACCCTCCCGGGCGTCAGCCATCGCCTTGGCGACCGTCTCGGCGTCCTGCAGGCTGCCGTGGGCCACCGGCTCGTCACCGGCGAAGACCGTGTTGCCCTCGATGCGCACCTGGTCGCCCTCGCGGATCCGCTCGAAGACGCCTTCACCCAGGTCGTCGAGGAGCGGAATGCCGGCGGCGACCAGCACCTCCGGGCCGAGGTTCGGGTAGCGGCCGGAGACCGACGGCTTGGCGTTGAGCACCGCCGCGACCCCGACGGCGACCAGCGAATCGGCCGCCACCCGGTCCAGGTCGACGTGGTCGATGACCGCGATGTCACCGGGTCGCAGCCGACCGACCAGGCGTTTCGTCCGGCGATCAAGGCGCGCGGTGCCGAGGACTCTGCCCGGTTCGGAGTTCCGGTTCCGGCGCAACGTGGGTAGACGCATCGTGACCATCCTGGCATGTGAGGCAGGCTTTTCTGTCGCGACATGCCTGAGCAGGGCCGCCTACCCAGGGAAGCACACACCGGCACAAGCCGGTGTGCTTGCGCTCACAATACGCGGCGTCACAACCGCCTTTCCTTGGCGGCCACCGCCAGCAACTCCTCGGCGTGGGCGATACCCAGATCCGAATCGGGCAAACCCGCCAACATGCGCGCCAACTCCCGGGCCCGCTCGGTGTCCTCCACCACCCGCACCC
>NZ_JAGPXZ010001284.1:0-933 GCF_018070305.1 Micromonospora sp. M51
GCGGCTGAGCCGTACCTCGGTGATCGCCCGGTGGTCGATGCCGGCCACCATCAGCACCCAACCGTCCAGCGTGACGTCCTCCCCGGCGACGGTGGGGATGTGCCCGAGCCGGGCCAGCACCAGCCCGGCGACTGTGGTGTAGTCACCGGCCGGTCGCGACGGCAGCTCCACGCCGATGTCGGGAAGGTCGTGCACCGGGAAGGTGCCGGGCAGCAGCAGCGCGCCGTCGGCGTCGCGGCGTACCGAGTAGCCGTCCCGGTCGGTCTCGTCGTAGATCTCGCCGACGATCTCCTCCAGGATGTCCTCCAGCGTCACGATCCCGTCGACGGCGCCGCGCTCGTCCACGACGAGCGCGATGTGCTGACGCTCGGCCTTGAACTGACGCAGCGCGTCCACCACCGGAAGCGAGTCCGGCAGCAGCATCGGCGGTCGGGCGATCTCGTCGACCGGCCGGTCGTCGGGCACACCCACCAGGTCACGCAGGTGGATCACTCCGGCCGTGTCGTCCAGGCCGCCGTGACGCACAACCGGGGCCCGGGAGTGCCCGGTGGCGGCCAGCACGAGCCGCGCGGCCTCCGCGGTGGTCCCGCTGTCGAGCGTGAAGACCTGCAACCGGGGTACGAGCACAGCCCGCAGCCGTCGGTCGGCGATCTCCACAGCGCCCGCGATGATGGTGCGCTGCTCCTTGGTGAAGCCGTGGTTGCCGGCGACGATGTCGCGCAGCTCGTCCGGGCCGATCTCCTCCGGCTCGTGCTTCGGGTTGAGCCCGACCAGGCGGACCACCACGTCGCTGGTGGCGCCGAGCGCCCAGACGGCCGGGCGGGTGAGGCTGGCGAGCAGGTCGAGGGGGCGGGCCACCAGCAGCGCCCACCGTTCGGCGGCCTGCATGGCGATCCGCTTGGGCGCCAGCTCGCCGAAGACCAGGGTGACGAC
>NZ_JAGPXZ010001285.1:0-933 GCF_018070305.1 Micromonospora sp. M51
GTTCGGTGAGCCGACCACCGAGAAGCTGCTCATCGAGGCGTGCCTCGAGCTGTACGACGGCCAACTGGTCGTCGGCATCCAGGACCTCGGCGGCGCCGGCCTGACCTGCGCGCTCACCGAGACCGCCGCCGCTGCCGGCACCGGCATGCGGGTCTGGCTGGAGCGGGTCC
Source organism: Micromonospora sp. M51 (assembly GCF_018070305.1). Classification (NCBI taxonomy): domain Bacteria; kingdom Bacillati; phylum Actinomycetota; class Actinomycetes; order Micromonosporales; family Micromonosporaceae; genus Micromonospora; species Micromonospora sp. M51. Next base: position 171 of record NZ_JAGPXZ010001285.1, read on the forward strand.
CGCTGCGCGAGCCTTCCATGGACCCGCACGAGATCCTGGCCAGCGAGTCGCAGGAGCGGATGCTGCTGGTCGTCGAGCCGGACAAGCTCGACGGGGTGCTCAAGACCTGCGAGAAGTGGGGCGTCCTCGCCACCGCCATCGGTGAGGTCACCGCACCGGAGCCGGACGGCCGCCCGGGTCGACTGCTGATCACCTGGCAGGACCACCTGGTCGTCGACGTGCCGCCGGGTTCGCTCGTCGACGACGGCCCGGTCTACGCCCGCCCGATGCGGGAGCCCGCCGACCTGATCCTGCTCCAGGCCGACCGCGCCGAGACGCTGCCCCGCCCGGCCGACCCGGAGGCGCTGCGGGAGACCGTGCTGCGCATGATCGCGTCGCCGAACCTGGCCGACAAGACCTGGGTCACCGAGCAGTACGACCGCTACGTGCTGGGCAACACCGTGCTCGCCCAGCCGGAGGACGGCGGCGTGGTCCGGATCGACGAGCGGACCGGTCTCGGCGTGGCGCTGTCGGTGGACGGCAACGGCCGCTACGCCCGACTGGATCCGTACAACGGCACCAAGCTGGCCCTGGCCGAGGCGTACCGGAACGTGGCGGTGACCGGCGCGAAGCCGATCGCCGTGACCAACTGCCTCAACTTCGGCTCCCCCGAGGACCCGGGCGTGATGTGGCAGTTCGCCGAGGCCGTGCGCGGTCTGGCGGACGGCTGCCTGGAGCTGGGCATCCCGGTGACCGGCGGCAACGTCAGCTTCTACAACCAGAC
>NZ_JAGPXZ010001286.1:0-926 GCF_018070305.1 Micromonospora sp. M51
TGTATAAGAGAGAGCCCTGGTGTTCGCCGGTGGCGGCCATGCCCGGCGGGGCGCGGCCATACTCGGCGACCTTGGGCTCGCCCCCATGGTCCCCTGCCGACTCCAGATCACCTCGACCTGAGCTTCCGCCGATCCGGTGCACCGCCATGACCGCCTCGTCGCTGGTCTGCCGGCCTCCACAGCTGCTCCGCTCATAGTGCGGACGGCCGGGCTCGACGTCGGGTCACTCCTGCGGTGCGATCAGCGTGTCGTCGGTGGCGTCGCGGACCGTGATCGCCTCCACCGGGCAGGAGTCGGCGGCGTCGACGATGACCTCGGCCGGGGCGACGACGTCGGCAAGCGGCGCGGACTGGCCGCCGACCAGGCGGAAGTGCTCGGGTGCGGTACCGGCGCAGATGCTCGTGCCGATGCAGCGGCGCGAGTCCACCCCGATCCGCCAGGCGGCACTCACCAGGCCACCGGCATGCCGAGCAGGCCCCGGACCAACATGCCCCGCTTCCACTGCAACTCGTCCTCGGGTACGGCGAGCCGCAATCCGGGCAGGCGAGTCACGAGTGTGGCGACGGCGACCTGCAACTCCATGCGGGCCAGCTGCGCGCCGACGCAGTGGTGAACGCCGTGCCCGAAGCCCAGGTGCGGGTTCTGCTCGCGGCCGAGGTCCAGCCGGTCCGGGTCAGCGAAGACGGTAGCGTCCCGGTTCGCCGACGACAGTGAGCCGAGGACCGGCTCACCGGCCCGGACCAGCACCCCGCCGACCTCGACGTCCTCCTTGGCGTACCGGGCGAAGGAGGAACCGACGCCCAGCGGCACGTACCGCAACAACTCCTCGACCGCGGCCGGCACCAGCGACGGGTCGGCCCGTAGCCGAGCGAGCTGGTCCGGATTGTGCAGCAGGACGTACACGAAGTTGGGGATCTGGGTCACTG
>NZ_JAGPXZ010001287.1:0-925 GCF_018070305.1 Micromonospora sp. M51
GCGCCCTGCGGGAGGTCGCCGACCGGCCGACCTGGCGGGCCGACGTCGCCCCGCTGCTGCGCGCCGACCCGGTCGACGATCCGGCCGACTACGCGGCGCTGCTGACCGCCGCCGGCTGCGCCGTGGACGCCTGGGAGACTACCTACGTGCACCTGCTACCGGCCCGACCCGCGGCCGAGCACCCGGTGCTGGTCTGGATGGAGGGCACCGCGCTGCGCCCGGTCCGGGCCGCGCTGGACGCCGCCGGCTGGTCCGCCTTCCGGGCCGAGCTGGGGGTACGGCTCGCCGCGGCGTACCCGGTGCGGCAGGGTCAGGTGTACTTCCCGTTCCGCCGCGTCTTCGTCGTCGCCCGCACCGGCGACCATGTTCAGGAGAACCCGTGACCGACCTGCCCACCTTCATCGCCGGCCTGCCCAAGGCGGAGCTGCACGTGCACCACGTCGGCTCCGCCTCGCCCCGGATCGTCGCCGAGCTGGCCGCCCGCCACGAGGGACGCACCCCCGTGCCGACGGACCCGGACGCGCTGGCCGCCTACTTCGAGTTCCGCGACTTCGCGCACTTCATCGAGGTGTACCTGAGCGTCGTGGACCTCATCCGGGACCCGGAGGACGTCTGGATCCTCACCCACGAGGTGGCCCGGGAGCTGGCCCGCCAGCAGGTCCGGTACGCGGAGCTGACCATCACCCCGTACTCGCACGTCCGGCGGGGCATTCCCGCCCCGGCGTTCTGCGAGGCCATCGAGGACGCCCGCAAGCGCGCCCAGGCCGACTTCGGCATCGAGCTGCAGTGGTGCTTCGACATCCCCGGCGAGGCCGGCCTGCCGGCAGCCGAGGAGACGCTGCGCATCGCGCTGGACGAGCGCCCGGACGGGCTGGTCAGTTTCGGCCTGGGCGGCCCGGAGATCGGCGTGCCCCGACCGCAGTTC
>NZ_JAGPXZ010000013.1:0-25067 GCF_018070305.1 Micromonospora sp. M51
CTGGCCACCCTGATCGGGGTGGTCCTCTCGGACACCGGTGGGTACGCGGCCGGGGTCTCCTTCGGCAAGCACCCGATGGCCCCGTCGATCAGCCCGAAGAAGTCCTGGGAGGGCTTCGCCGGCTCGGTCACCGCGGCGGCGGTGGGCAGCGCGTTGCTGCTGTGGCTGATGTTCGAGGTGGCCCCCTGGTGGGGTGCGCTGTTCGGGGTGGCCGTGTCCTGCGCGGCGGTCCTCGGCGACCTGGCCGAGTCGATGATCAAGCGGGATCTGGGCGTGAAGGACATGAGCAACCTGCTGCCCGGCCACGGCGGTCTGATGGACCGACTGGACTCGATCCTGTTCGCGGTGCCGACGGCCTACCTGCTGTTGGCGGTCCTCGTGCCGGTGGTGGGCTGAGGTATGAATCACGGCTACCCGGTCCTCCGGCTCCGGTGGTCGCGCCCCGTTCGACACCTCCGGACCGGCGCCCGCCGCCGACGGCGTGACACACTGGACCAGCCATGACGAGCCTGCCTTTGATCCCCGCCACCTCGGTCGCCCCCGCCGCGCGCCGGGCCTACATGCCCCCTCAGCACCTCGCTGACCTGGACCTGGCCGGCCGCCAGGCGCTGGTTACCGGGTTGGGGGAGCCGGCCTTCCGCGCCAAGCAGGTCTCCAACCACTACTTCGGGCGGCTGGTCCGCGACCCGCAGGCGTTGACCGATCTGCCCGCGGCGACCCGGGAACGGCTGGCCGACCAGTTGCTGCCGCCGTTGCTCACCCCGGTGCGCGAGTTGGCCTGCGACGACGGCGCCACCCGCAAGGCGCTCTGGCGGCTGCACGACGGTGCGCTGGTGGAGAGCGTGCTGATGGGCTACCCGGACCGGGTGACCGTCTGCATCTCCAGCCAGGCGGGGTGTGGCATGGCCTGTCCGTTCTGCGCGACCGGCCAGGCGGGGCTGACCCGCAACCTGTCGACGGCGGAGATCGTCGACCAGGCGGTGTACATGGCCGGGGTGGCCGCCTCCGGCGTGGTGGCCGGCTCCCCGCCGAGGCTGTCGCGCGTCGTCTTCATGGGCATGGGCGAGCCGCTGGCCAACTACAACCGGGTGATCGCGGCGATCCGTCGGCTGGTCAGCCCGGCTCCGGAGGGGCTCGGTCTGTCCCAGCGGCACATCACCGTTTCCACGGTCGGCCTGGTTCCTGCCATCCGCCGACTGGCCAGCGAAGACCTCTCAGTGACCCTTGCGTTGTCGTTGCACGCGCCCGATGATGATCTGCGCGACGAACTCGTGCCGGTAAACCAGCGCTGGAAGGTAGCCGAGGTGCTGGACGCAGCGTGGGACTACGCCGCCCGGACGGGCCGCCGCGTGTCGATCGAGTACGCGATGATCAAGGACGTGAACGACCAGCCGTGGCGAGCCGACCTGCTCGGTCGGCTGCTGGCCGGCAAGTTGGCCCATGTGAACCTCATTCCGCTCAATCCGACGCCGGGCAGCCGCTGGGACGCGAGCCCGAAGCCGGTCGAGCGGGAGTTCGTCCGGCGGTTGCGCGAGGCCGGGGTGTCCACCACAGTTCGGGACACCCGGGGCCGCGAGATCGACGGCGCGTGTGGCCAGCTCGCCGCCGCCGAGGACAACGACACCTTCACCGACCGCGCCGGAGAGGCACCGGCGTGACCGGGCGTGGCGAACGAGACCAGGAGACATAGTGGCGAGTCAGGGTCAGCGTTTCCGGCGCAAGGCGCTCCGCCGGGGATACAAGGTCGACGAGGTGGATGCCTTCCTCGACCGGGTCGAGGCGACGCTCGACGGCCGACAGGTCGGCGCCCCGGTGGCCTCCCAGGAGGTTCACGACGTCGTCTTCCGGGTCCGCTTCAACGGCTATGACGAGTGGCAGGTCGACCTGCACCTGGATCGGGTCGAGCGGCAGCTGGCCGAGCTGGAGGAGCGCAACAGCGCCGGGCGCGGTGCCGACCCCCGGATGGGCCCACCGGACCGGATGGGGCCGCCGATGCGGGATGACCGGGGCATGGTTCCGCAGCCGATGCCGCCCCGGCCGATGCCCGCGCAGGCCGGCCCGCCCTACGGTCGCTACGACGAGCCGACCGGTGCCTTCGCCGGTGGGTACGATGCCCCTCGCGGCGGTGGTTACGACGCGCCACGTGGCCCGGCCGGCCCTCCGATGGGCCCCGGTGTCCCGATGGGCCCCGGTCCGATGGGCGGCCACGGCATGCCGCAGCGCGGCCTGCCCGCCGGCCCCAGTGGGTACGGCCCGGACGACCAGCGTGGGCCCGGTGGGTACGGCCCGGACGACCAGCGTGGCGGGTACGACCCCGACCAGGTGGACCGGTTCTTCGAGACGCTGCTCGGTGGCATGCAGCGGCGCAACCCGATGCCGGTCGACCCGAAGGACCTGGACACCCTCCGGTTCGGCCTGGTGCCGGGTGGCTACTTCGAGGCCGAGGTCGACGCCGCGCTCAAGGACGTGCAGGACATCCTCTTCGGGCGCTGACCCCGACGCGTACGGACGAGGGCCCGTCCCCCGGGTGGGGGCGGGCCCTCGGCGTTCTCGGCCGACGTCCGGCGGTGGGTCGGGTCAGGAGCGCAGACCGCTGCGCCGCAGCACGATGTCGCCGATCACGATGATCAGCAGCAGCGCGGCCAGGCCGATCAGCCAGATGTCCTCGACCCTGCCCTCGTGGTTGCCGCAGATCATCGCCAGCAGCGCCAGTGCGGACAGCACGGCGCCGATCTGCCCGGCCTTGCGGTGCCCAGGCTTGTGCTGGTCTGGCGACGTTACCGGCTCGCTTCCTGCCACTGTCGGTCCTTCCCTCGCGATCGGATCTTTCGTTAGTCTGGCACGCCTTGCGTCAGGCCCGGCGCAGGGTCCGGCCAGTTGAGGGAACGGCATGACTCGCGGGGAGAGCCGGGAGCTGTCGAAGGCCGCCCACGGGGCGTAAGCGGCGAGGGGCGGGCGGCCTGTTGCGGGCGGGCCGAACGGCACTACCGGCGTCGCGGGGCGGTGGTCAGACTCGCTCCGGTAGCGTTTGGCGTACACCTGATTGTCTGTTTGAGGGGGACTGTGCGGTGCGAGTGACCGGAACCGGGCACGCCAGCATGCGGATCGACACGGCTGCGGGCAGCATCCTGTGCGACCCGTGGGTCAACCCGGCCTACTTCGCCTCGTGGTTCCCTTTCCCGGACAACTCACTGCTGGACTGGGAGAGCCTGGGTCAGGTCGACTACCTGTACGTCTCCCACCTGCACCGGGACCACTTCGACGCGAAGCACCTGCGGGACTTCGTCTCCAAGGACGCCACCGTCCTGCTCCCCGAGTTCCCCACCTCGGAGATGGAGGACGAGTTCCGGGCGCTGGGCTTCACCAAGTTCCTGAAGGCGCCCAACGAGCAGGTGGTGGAGCTGCCCGGCGGCCTGAAGATCATGATTCAGGCGTTGACCAGCCCGACCGATGGGCCGATCGGCGACTCGTCGCTCTGGGTGGAGTACGACGGGGTGCGGCTGCTCAACCAGAACGACGCCCGTCCCACCGACCTGAGCGTCTTCGCCGAGTTGGGGCACGTGCACGCGCACCTGCTCCAGTTCTCCGGCGCGATCTGGTACCCGATGGTCTACGAGCTGCCGCAGGCGGCGAAGACCGCGTTCGGCAAGCAGAAGCGGGACCGGCAGTTCGACCGGACCTGGCGCTACATCGACGACCTGAAGGCGTCGCACGTCTTCCCGATCGCCGGCCCGCCGTGCTTCCTCGACGACGCCCTGTGGCAGTTCAACGACATCCACGGCGACGAGGGCAACATCTTCCCCGACCAGTCCGTCTTCCTGTCGGAGTACGCCAAGGTCGGCGGCACCAACGGGATCGTGCTGCTGCCGGGCAGCATCGCCGAGGTCACCACCGAGGGTGCGAGCACCACCCACCCGGTGCCGGTGCAGGAGTTCTTCGCGAACAAGGTCGCCCACCTGGAGGAGATGCGGGAGCGCAAGCGCCCGATCATCGAGGCGGAGAAGGCGTCCTGGCGGCACCCCGAGGTGGACGTGCTCGGGGAGATGAAGCGTCGGATCGAGCCGCTGCTGGACGAGTCGATCTACCTGGCCAAGGGGGTCGGCGGCCCGGTCCGCTTCGACCTGGTCGGCTACGACGGCGAGAGCGTCGAGTCGATCGTGGTGGACTTCCCGGGCAAGGAGGTCCGGCCGTACGCCGAGGAGAAGGTCCGCTACCGGTTCCGTACCGACCGGTCGCTGATCGAGCACCTGCTCTTCATCGACGAGGTGGACTGGGTCAACTCGCTCTTCCTGTCCTGCCGGTTCTCGGCGGCCCGCATCGGCCAGTACAACGAGTTCGTCTACGCGTTCTTCAAGTGCCTCTCCGAGGAGCGGCTGCAGTACGCCGAGGGCTGGTACGACGAGCACGAGCGCACCACCGACGCCGAGGACATCACGTTGGGCGACTGGGTGGTGCAGCGCCGCTGCCCGCACCTGAAGGCGGACCTGACCCGCTTCGGCATCGTCGAGGGTGACCAGCTCACCTGTCAGCTGCACGGCTGGCGCTTCGACCTGCCCAGCGGCCGCTGCCTGACGAGCGTCGGCCACAAGGTGCGCGCCCACCGCGTGGACGCCGAAACCCCCGCCCCCGCCGGCGAAGCAGTGATCTGACCCCCGGCCCTCACCCCACGGCCTGGTTGATCGTGAAGTTGTTGCCTGCCACGGCGGCGTGTCGTGGCGGTAACGTCATGATCAACGGCGCGACGGGCTGGGGGAGCTAGGTCGATAGGTCTTTGAGGATGCGGCGGGCGGCGTTGTGGCCGGCTGCGCCGATGACGCTGCCGGCCGGGTGGCAGCCGGCGCTGCCGGCGTACACGCCGTCGATGCCGGTGGCGTAGGGCATCCGGTCGGTGAACGAGACCGTGTTGTCGACGTGGTGGATGTGCCCGCCGGTGATGCCGAAGTGCTCCTCGATGCCGGGCGGCGGCAACGGCACCGCGTCGGCGATCAGGTCGGCGGTGCCGGGGGCGTACCGCTCGACGATCCCGATCAGCCGGTCGACGTAAGCGGGCAGCGCCGCGTCCCAGGTGGTGCCGGCCAGCTCGTACGGGACCGACTGGACGAAGAGCGCCGACGAGTGGTGCCCGGCCGCGTCGGAGAGCGACGGGTCGACTGTGGTGTGCAGGTACCACTCGATGGTGGGCTCCGCCGGCAGCCGCCCGGCCTGGACGTCCGCCCACATCGCGCGCAGCGCGGTCATCGGCGACGCCTCCGCCCCGCCGACCAGTGACGCCGAACCGGGCAGCAGGTGGATTGTCGAACCGAACGGGCTCGGCGTACCGTCCGGCAGGCAGGAGAACCGGGGCAGCCCGGTGAGCGCCAGGTTGAGCTTGAGCGTGGTGCCGGGCCGGCGGACCGCCGCCATCCGTTCGCCGAGCCGCGCCGGGAGCGCGCCGTCGGGCAACAGCTCCATCAGCCGGTACGGGTCACACGCGCCGAGCACCACCCGGGCGGCGACCTCCCGACCGTCGGCCAGCACCACTCCGCTCGCCGCGCCGCCGTCCAGGGTGACCGCGCGTACCGGCGTACCGGTCCGGATCGTCGCCCCGGCGGCGCGCGCGGCCTCGGCGAACGTCCGCGAGACGGTGCCCATCCCACCTTCGGCGATCATCCAGGTGCCGCCGGATCCGGGCAGCCGGCACATGTTGTGCACGAGGAAGTTGTGGCCGGTGCCGGGGTCGTCCGGGCCGGCGTTGAGCCCGGACAGGCCGTCGGTGACCGCGTACATGCTGACCAGCAGCTCGGAGCGGAACTCGAACCGGGCCAGGTAGTCGGCGACCGAGCCCCGCACAAGATCGACGAAGACCGCGCGCAGCGCCGGGCGGACGTACCGCTCGGCGGTTTCCTCGACGGTCAGCGGCTCGGCCAGCCAGGCCGGCGCGAGGTCCTCCCGCAGCGCGGCCAGCTCGGCCTGCATGGCGTCGTCGGCGGCCACGTCGGCGGGGGAGAAGAACTCGGCGAGCTGTGCCCGGGTGGCGGCGGTGTCAGTGCCGAAGAGCAGGTACGGCGAGCCGAGGCCGCCCGGGGTGGGGAGGAAGTAGTGCGGGTCGCGGCGCAGCACCGGAATCCGCACGTCGAGCGTGGCGAGCAGCTCCGGGGGCATCAGCCCGAGCAGGTACGAGCCGGTGGAGTGGCGCAGCCCCGGCACCTTCGGGAACGGGTTCTCGGTGCGGGTCGCGCCGCCGATCACGTCGGCGGCCTCCAACACGAGGACGTCCAGGCCGGCACGGGCCAGCAGGACCGCGGAGACCAGACCGTTGTGCCCGGAACCGACGATCACGACGTCGGCCCGAGCCGGAATCTCACTGCTCATGCCACCGCACCCTAGTCCGCACCCCCCACCCCCGTCCTCGCAGCCGGGGCAGCGCGGGGAGCAGCGCGGGTGATCAAGAGGGGTCAGCGGGTGGGTTTGGTGCGCCAGTGGGAGAGGGCCAGGGTGGCGGAGTAGCCGGCCAGGACGATCACGTGGAACAGGTAGAGCCAGAGGAGTACGGCCACCCCCGCGCCGATCTCGTCGAAGCCGCCGAACGGCACCCCCAGATCCAGCGGGAGCGAGGCGAAGAGGACGAAGCCGTGCATGAAGCCGGAGAGGTTCGCCGCCGTGAACGACCCGATCCCGAGGGTGGAGAGCCAGTCCGGTGAGGCCGGCCCGACGACCCGGAACACCCACACCAGCACCGGCGTGAGCACCAGCCAGACCCCCAGGAACGACAGCACCACGCCCAGCACACCGAGCCAACCGCCCTGGCGTACGAGGCGGGTGGTGAGCGGGAGCGCCAGCAGGATCGACAGCAGCAGTGCGGGGGCCGGCGCGAGCAGTGGCAGCAGCAGGAGCCGGCCCCGCCAACCGACCAGGTGCTAGTCTGAGCGGGGCGCGGCCACCGAGACGAACGCCCGGCGCAGACCCTCGCCGTACAGCGAGGCGGGCAGCAGGGAGGCCAGCGCGAGCAGCGGGGTCAGCTCCACCCCGGCGTTGACGAGCGCGTCCACCGCCCGGGGCGCGCCGATCGCGGTGGGCAGGGCCTCCACGGCGTACGAGGTGAGCCGGCGTACCCGGTCGGCCCCGGCCAGCAGCGAGGTGAGCCAGATCGCCAGCAGGGCGACCGGCACCACGGCGATCGCCCCGTAGAAGGTGATCGCGGCGGCGTGCAGCGATAGGTCCCGTCCGCGCACCGGACGGAACGCGGCACTGGTGATCCGTTTCGTGCGCTGCCATCCGTTGCCCATCGGGTCCTCCTTCCCCATCGTCGGGGCCGTCACTCCTTAAGATCGCCGGTCATGACTGTTCTCACCACCGAACGCCTGATCCTGCGTGACTGGACCGACGATCCGGCCGATCTGGCCCGGATCTACGACATCTACTCCCGTCCGGAGATCACCCGCTGGTTGGCGGTGTCGCCGGGCCTGCCGATGACCGACCCGGCCCAGGCCGTCGAGCGGCTGCGCATCTGGCAGCACCGGCACGCGGCGGACGGGGGCCGGTACGGCACCTGGGCGATCGAGGTGCGCGAGACCGGCACGGTGGTGGGCACGGTGCTGCTCAAGCCGATGCCGGGACGGGACGAGGCGGTGCTGACCGAGGACATCGAGACGGGCTGGCACCTGCACCCGGACTCGTGGGGTCACGGGTACGCCACCGAGGCCGCTCGTGCGCTCGTCGCGCGGGAGTTCGCCGCCGGCACCCGGGAGATCTACGCGGTGGTGTCGCCGGGCAACGAGCCGTCGATGGCGGTCGCTCGGCGGCTGGGCATGGCGCACGTCGGTCAGCGCACCGACTGGTACGGCGGAGAGCTGTTGGAGACGTTCGTCCTGACGGCACCAGATGACTGATCGTTCCCGTACGACCTGACGCAAGATCCGCGCAACTTCGGGGAAGGTGTGGCCTCCAGTCGTCGGGAGCTCGCACCTTCCCCGAAATTGTGGGCAGGTCAGCAGGGACGACGGCCATCGGGGCAGACAACTCCGTCAATAATCACGGGTGTCGAAGTGTTGACGCTCCCGTAGCACGTCAGTAACCTTTGGGCCAAAGTAGCGCAAGATTTCGACAAAGACGTGCACGGTTCTGCGCACAGCCTCGGAAGATTCAACGGGCCTCCTCGGGAGGCCCGTTGATGGTCGTACCCATCTGGTGTTTCCAGGACGAGCGGCGCCCCCGCGCCGCCCGTGCCATCCCGTCTCTCTCGGCACCGGCCCACCCGCGTCGGCCGGCGCTGCACCGCCGCACCCCCACCCCCGTGGTCACGCCACCGCGGCAACCGTTCCCCCGACGACAGGACAGCCATGAGACGAACGAATCTGTTCAGGATGGTGGCGGCCACGGCCGTCGCCGCGCTGATCGCGACGGCCGGGGCGACCGCCGTCGCGACCCCGGCCGCCGCCCGTCCCGCCGACACCGCAGCAGCAGCGACCAGTGGCTTCGCCCCGGCGGCCACCAACCTCGCGCAGGGCCGTCCCACCCAGGAGAGCGGCCACGCCGACGTCTACGACTCGTCGAAGGTCGTCGACGGCAACGCGGGCAGCTACTGGGAGAGCGTCAACAACGCGTTCCCGCAGTGGGTGCAGGTCGATCTCGGCTCGTCGCAGAGCGTCAACCAGGTGGTGCTGAAACTGCCGACCGCCGGTTGGGGGACCCGGACGCAGACGCTGAGCGTGCGAGGCAGCGCCAACGGCTCGTCCTTCACCGACCTGGTGGGGTCGCAGACGTACACCTTCAACCCGGCGAGCGGCAGCACCGTCACGATCAACTTCAGCTCGACGTCCACCCGCTACGTCCGGATCACCGTCACCGCCAACAGCGGCTGGCCCGCCGGGCAGCTCTCCGAGCTGGAGGTGTACGGCAGCGGCGGCACCGGCCCGGACACCACTGCGCCGAGCGTCCCGGGCACGCTGTCGCAGAGCACGTCGGGCAGCACGATCACGCTGAACTGGGGTGCCTCCACCGACTCCGGTGGTAGCGGGCTGGCCGGCTACAACGTCTACCGGGGCGGCAGCCTGATCGCGACGCTGGGCACCGTCCTGACCTATCAGGACACCCAGCCGGCCACGGCGACAGTGTCGTACCACGTCCGGGCCCGTGACGGCGCGGGGAACCTCTCCGGCAACAGCAACACCGTCACCCGGACCGGCAGCAACCCGCCCGCCTGCACCAACGTGGCGCAGGGCAAGAGCATGACGGCGAGCGGCTCCACCTTCAGCTTCACCCCGGACAAGGCGAACGACGGGCAGCTCGGCACCTACTGGGAGGGTGCGGCGAGTTACCCGCAGAACCTGACAGTGGCGTTGGGCGCGACCCACGCCATCTCCGGTGTCACTGTGAAGCTCAACCCCGACCCGGCCTGGGGCACCCGTACCCAGACCATCCAGGTCCTCGGTCGCGACCAGGCGTCGTAGGCGTACACCAGCCTCGTGTCGGCGGCGGCCTACCAGTTCGTCCAGGGCACCAACGTGGTGACCATCCCGGTCACCGCCACCACCGCTGACGTGCAGTTGCGGTTCACCGGCAACACCGGTGCCCCGTCCGGCCAGGTCGCCGAGCTTGAGGTGTGCGGCACCCCGGCGCCCAACCCGGACCTGGTGGTCAGCTCGGTGACCTGGTCGCCGGCGTCGCCCAGCGAGGTCTCGCCGGTCACGCTCTCGGCCGTGGTGCAGAACATCGGGTCGGCGTCCGCCGGTGCGACCAGTGTGAACTTCAGCCTGGCCGGCGCTGTCGCCGGCAGCGCCTCGGTGGGCACCCTCGCCGCGGGCGCCTCGACCACCGTGACGTTCAACGCCGGTACCCGGCCGATGGGCAGCTACGCCGTCTCGGCGGTGGTCGACCCGGCGAACACGATCGTCGAGCAGAACAACGGCAACAACAGCCTCACCGCCGCGTCACCGCTGGTCGTGGCGCAGGCCCCGGGCCCCGACCTGCAGGTGCTCAGCATCGCCTCGAACCCGCCGAACCCGGCCGTCGGGGCGTCCGTCAGCTTCACCGTGGCGGTCCGCAACCGGGGCACCACAGCGACCGGCGCGACCACTGTCACCCGACTGGTGGTGGGCGGCACCACGCTCAACACCACCACCGCCCCGATCGCGGCCGGCGCGACGGTCACCGTGGCCGTCACCGGCAGCTGGACCGCCACCAGCGGCGGCGCCACCATCACCGCCACCGCCGACGCCACGAACGTGGTCACCGAGACCAACGAGACGAACAACTCGTTCAGCCAGTCGATAGTGGTCGGGCGCGGGGCCGCCGTCCCGTACGTCTCGTACGAGGCGGAGGCCGGTCGTTACCAGGGCACGCTGCTGGAGGCCGACCCGCTGCGCACCTTCGGGCACACCAACTTCGCCAGCGAGTCCTCGGGTCGCAAGTCGGTACGGCTCACCGGCACCGGCCAGTTCGTCGAGTTCACCTCGGCCAACCAGGCCAACTCCATAGTGGTGCGCAACTCCATCCCGGACGCCCCCGGTGGCGGTGGTATCGAGGCGACCATCAGCCTCTACGTCAACGACGTCTTCTCCCGGAAGTTGACCCTGTCGTCGAAGCACAGCTGGCTCTACGGCAACACCGACGGGCCGGAGGCGCTCACCAACACCCCGCAGGCCGACGCCCGACGGCTCTTCGACGAGTCGAACGCGCTGCTGGCGCAGTCGTACCCGGCCGGCACCCGGTTCAAGTTGCAGCGCGACTCGGGTGACACCGCCGCCTTCTACGTCATCGACATGATCGACCTGGAGCAGGTGGCACCGGCGGCGAGCCAACCGGCCGGCTGCACCTCGATCACCCAGTACGGCGCGGTCCCGAACGACGGGCTCGACGACACCGCCGCCATCCAGCGGGCGGTGACCGACGACCAGAACGGCGTCATCAGCTGCGTCTGGATCCCCGCCGGGCAGTGGCGGCAGGAGCAGAAGATCCTGACCGACGACCCACTGAACCGGGGTACGCACAACCAGGTCGGCATCAGCAACGTCACCATTCGGGGCGCCGGCATGTGGCACTCGCAGCTCTACACGCTCACCGAGCCGCAGAACGCCGGTGGCATCAACCACCCGCACGAGGGCAACTTCGGCTTCGACATCGACAAGAACACCCAGATCTCCGACATCGCCATCTTCGGCTCCGGCCGGATCCGCGGCGGCGACGGCAACGCCGAGGGCGGTGTCGGCCTGAACGGTCGCTTCGGCACCGGCACCCGGATCAGCAACGTCTGGATCGAGCACGCCAACGTGGGCGTCTGGGTGGGTCGCGACTACGACAACATCCCCGACCTGTGGGGGCCGGCCGACGGGCTGGAGTTCACCGGCATGCGGATCCGCAACACGTACGCCGACGGCATCAACTTCAGCAACGGCACGCGCAACTCGCGGGTGTTCAACTCGTCGTTCCGCACCACCGGCGACGACGCCCTCGCCGTCTGGGCCAACCCGTACGTCAAGGACCGCAACGTCGACATCGCCCACGACAACCACTTCGTCAACAACACCATCCAGTTGCCCTGGCGGGCCAACGGCATCGCCATCTACGGCGGCTACGACAACTCGATCGAGAACAACCTGATCTACGACACCGCCAACTACCCGGGCATCATGCTGGCGACCGACCACGACCCGCTGCCGTTCTCCGGGACGACGTTGATCGCCAACAACGGGCTCTACCGCACCGGTGGCGCCTTCTGGAACGAGGACCAGGAGTTCGGTGCGATCACCCTGTTCCCCGCCACCCGGGACATCGTCGGGGTCACCATCCGCGACACCGACATCATCGATTCGACGTACGACGGCATCCAGTTCAAGAATGGCGGCGGCAACATGCCGAACGTCGCCATCACCAACGTGCGGATCGACAAGTCGAACAACGGTGCCGGCATCCTCGCGATGGGCGGCGCGCGCGGCAACGCCAACCTCACCAACGTGACAATCACCAACTCGGCCGACGGCAACATCGTCATCCAGCCGGGCTCCCAGTTCGTCATCACCCCCTTATCGGCACGCGCTTGGTGAGGTCGGGGTGTCCGCAGCGCGCGGGCACCCCGACTTCCGTGCTGTGGCGGTGACGATGCGGACGCCTCACGGCGGCGAGCCAGCCCGTGCAATGATCAAGACCAGCTCGCTGGGGGAGGCGGACAGACGGGATGGGTGTCGTCACGACCGGGCTCTGCCTCGCCGTACCCGCTCTGTTCCTGCTCTGGTTCTGGGGCCGACCCCTGCTCAGCGGCCGGTGGAAGACTCCAGGCTGGTTCGTCGCGACGGCCGGCCTCTCGATCGTCGCCACCGCTGTCACGTGGTTCGTCGGGGCGTTCGCGGGTTCCTCCATGAGTTCGGCGGAGTCCTGCCGACAGGCCGGCGTCAACTACGACAGTGCCTACCGCGCCGCCCACTGGCGTGAGTCGTCGCGATGGTTCCCGCTGCACGATCGGTGCAACGCCACCCACGACCTGGTGCCCGCCTGGATCAACCCGACCCTGGTGCTGCTGACAGTGCTGGCCGTCCTCAGCGTCGGGGTAGCGCTCTGGCTGGCCGTCGCACGACACCGGACCACTGCACGCGCCACGTGAGGCCGCGTGCCTCGATGCCGTCATCTCGGATCGACGGACCGGGTGTGCGATGCCGCGCTTCTGGGGCCGCGGTGACTAGGCTGACCTGAGCAGGATGGTCCGCTGAGGGGGTGAGCCCGGATGGCCCAGGCAGCGTTCGCGCCGGAGCCGGCGCCGCAGCACACCGAGCCGTCGTTCGACGTGCTGCGGTGGCACGACGAGCCGTGGACCGCGCAGCTCGCCCTCGACCTGTTGCCGGAGACCAACGGCCCCAAGGTTGAGGTCCTGAGCGGAAGCGTGATCGTCACACCACATGCAGGAATCGATCATCAGTCGGTCGAGCGGGAGTTGCCCTACGTGCTGCACCGCGCCGCGCGGAAGGCTGGTTTCTGGGTTTACCCGGAGATCAACGTCCTCTCCGACGATGATCTCTTCATCCCGGACATCGCTGTCCTGCGTAAATCCGGTGGCGGCCGCACGGCGGTGCCCATTGCCGAGGCGGTGCTGCTGGGCGAGATCGTGTCTCCCGGAAATCGTCGCAAGGACGTCATCGACCGGCCCCGGGAGTACGCCGCTGTCGGTGTGCCGTTCTTCCTCCGGGTGGACCTGCGCAACCGGGTGCCGACGATGGCTCTGTTCGAGCTGGCCGACGGGGAGTACCGACCGCTGGCCGCAGCTGCGGCGGGGAGCACCTTCGCGATGCGGGAGCCGTTCGAATTCTCCATCGACCCGGCCGAGTTGCTGGACGAGGAGGAGCCCGACGCCGAGGGCTGAGGCTCCCAGCGGGCGTGCAGCCCGGGTGGGGAAGAATGGCCGGGTGACTTCCCCCCGCGACCTCGTTCTGCTCGGGTCCACCGGCTCGATCGGCACCCAGGCCATCGACATCGTCCGGCGCAACCCGGACCGGTTCCGGGTGGTCGCCGTCGGTGCCGGCGGCGGCAACGTCGAACTGCTCGCCACACAGGCCCTCGAACTGGGCGTCGAGGCGGTCGGGGTGGCCAAGGCGTCCGCCGCCCAGGACCTGCAACTCGCGTTCTACGCCGAGGCGAGCCGGCGCGGCTGGGCCACCGGTGACTTCAAGCTTCCCAAGATCGTGGCCGGCCCGGACGCGATGACCGAGTTGGCCCAGTGGCCGTGCGACATCGTGCTCAACGGGGTGGTCGGCTCGCTGGGCCTCGCTCCTACGCTGGCCGCGCTGCGCGGTGGTCGTACCCTCGCGCTTGCCAACAAGGAGTCGCTGGTGGCTGGCGGCCCGCTGGTCAAGGCCGCGGTGACGCGGCCGGGGCAGATCGTGCCGGTCGACTCGGAGCACTCGGCGCTGGCCCAGTGCCTGCGCTCCGGGGCGCGCGGTGAGGTGCGGCGGCTGATCGTCACGGCCAGCGGCGGCCCGTTCCGGGGTCGGCGGCGCGACGAGTTGACGCAGGTCACGCCGGAGCAGGCGCTCGCGCACCCGACCTGGAACATGGGGCCGGTCGTCACGATCAACTCCGCGACCATGGTCAACAAGGCGCTGGAGGTGATCGAGGCGCACGAGCTGTTCGACGTGCCCTACGCCGACATCACCGTGATGGTGCACCCGCAGTCGGTGATCCACTCGATGGTCGAGTTCGTCGACGGCTCGACGATCGCCCAGGCCAGCCCACCGGACATGCGGCTGCCGATCGCGCTCGGCATGGGCTGGCCGGACCGGGTTCCCGAGGCCGCCACCGCCGTCGACTGGACGGCCGCGCACACCTGGGAGTTCGCGCCGCTCGACGACGAGGCGTTCCCGGCCGTCGCCCTGGCCAAGGCCGCCGGGGAGGCCGGGCGCTGCCGCCCGGCGATCTACAACGCGGCGAACGAGGAGTGCGTGGCCGCGTTCGTGGCGGGCCGGCTGCCGTTCCTCGGCATCGTCGACACACTCGAACGCGTGTTGGAGGAGGCTCCGGACTTCGACGAACCAGGTACCGTCGAGGACGTGCTCGCGGCCGAGTCGTGGGCGCGCGCGCACGCGCAGGAGATCATCGCGGGTTCGGTGGAAGGAGCTTGATGTCGTACCTGCTCGGGGTGGTCCTCTTCGCCCTGGCCATTCTCATCTCGGTGAGCCTGCACGAGGCCGGTCACCTGCTGACCGCCAAGGCGTTCGGGATGAAGGTCACCAAGTACTTCGTGGGTTTCGGCCCCACCATCTGGTCGTTCCGCCGGGGTGAGACGGAGTACGGACTCAAGGGCATCCCTCTCGGCGGCTTCTGCAAGATCGTCGGGATGACGCCGCAGGACGACGACGTCGAGCCGGGCGACGAGTCGCGGGTGATGTGGCGCTACCCGGTCTGGAAACGGACGATCGTGATGGCCGCCGGGTCGATCACGCACTTCGCGCTCGCCCTGGTCACCATCTGGATCCTCGCCGTCTCCGCCGGCCTGCCCAACCCCGACTTCCCGACCACCGACGCGCAGGCCCGCCAGGAGCCCGCCGTCATCCAGCTCAGCGATTGCGTGGTCCCGGAGAACGCGGTGCGGGCGTGCACCTCCGCCGACGCGGCCAGCCCGGCCGCCCAGGCGCAGTTGAAGAACGGTGACCGGATCACCTCGATCAACGGCACCCCGATCGGCAACTACGGCGACCTGCTCACCACGCTGCGCAGCCTCAAGCCGGGCGAAACCGCGCAGATCGCGTACGTCCGCGACGGGCAGCCCGCCACCACCAGCACGGTGCTCGCGCAGACCCAGCGCCCGCCGCTGGACGATCCCAACGGCACCGCCGCGCCGGTGGCCGCGCTTGGCGTCGGGCTCGTTCCGAGCACGCCCACCCGCGTGACGTACGGCCCGGTCGGCGCCTTCGGCGCCACCGCCGACTTCACCGGTGACCTGGCCGTCGGCACCGCCCAGGCGCTCCAGCGCCTCCCGCAGAAGGTCCCCGCCCTGTGGACCGCCCTCACCGGCGGCGAACGGGACGTCGACACCCCGATCAGCGTGGTCGGCGCCAGCCGGCTCGGCGGCGAGGCGGTGGAGAACAACGCCTGGCTGGTCTTCTTCATGCTCTTCGTGTCGCTGAACTTCTTCATCGGCGTGTTCAACCTGCTGCCGCTGCTCCCGGTGGACGGCGGCCACATCGCCATCGCCTGGTTCGAACGGGCCCGCTCCTGGGTCTACGCGCGGATCGGTCGGGCCGACCCCGGCCGGGTGGACTACCTCAAACTGATGCCCTTCACGTACGTGGTGATCCTGATCGGTGGCGCGTTCACGCTGCTGACCATCGCCGCGGACGTCGTCAACCCGATCACGCTCTTCTCAAGGTGAGTGCCTGAAGTGACAGCTATCAGTCTCGGTATGCCCGCCGTGCCGCCCCCGTCGCTCGCACCCCGTCGGGCCAGCCGCCAGATCATGGTCGGTTCGGTTCCGGTCGGTGGTGGTGCGCCGGTGTCGGTGCAGTCGATGACCACGACCCTCACCTCCGACGTCAACGCGACCCTTCAGCAGATCGCCGAGCTGACCGCGTCCGGCTGCCAGATCGTCCGGGTGGCGGTGCCGTCCCAGGACGACGTGGAGGCGCTGCCCGCGATCGCCAAGAAGTCGCAGATCCCGGTGATCGCCGACATCCACTTCCAGCCCAAGTACGTCTTCGCCGCGATCGACGCCGGCTGCGCGGCGGTCCGGGTCAACCCGGGCAACATCCGCCAGTTCGACGACAAGGTCAAGGAGATCGCCCGGGCCGCCGGGGACGCGGGGGTGCCGATCCGGATCGGCGTCAACGCCGGGTCGCTGGACAAGCGCCTGCTGAGCAAGTACGGCAAGGCCACCGCCGAGGCGCTTGTCGAGTCGGCGCTGTGGGAGTGCTCGCTCTTCGAGGAGCACGGCTTCCGCGACATCAAGATCTCGGTGAAGCACAACGACCCGGTCGTGATGATCCGGGCGTACCGGCAGCTCGCCGAGCAGTGCGACTACCCGCTGCACCTCGGCGTCACCGAGGCCGGGCCGGCGTTCCAGGGCACCATCAAGTCGGCGGTCGCCTTCGGCGCGCTGCTGGCCGAGGGGATCGGCGACACGATCCGGGTGTCGCTCTCCGCCCCGCCGGTGGAAGAGATCAAGGTCGGCAACCAGATCCTGGAGTCCCTCGGTCTGCGCGAGCGCGGCCTGGAGATCGTCTCGTGCCCGTCCTGTGGGCGGGCCCAGGTGGATGTCTACAAGCTCGCCGAGGAGGTCACCGCCGGTCTGGAAGGGCTGCCGGTGCCGCTGCGGGTCGCCGTCATGGGCTGCGTCGTCAACGGTCCGGGTGAGGCTCGGGAAGCCGACCTCGGCGTCGCCTCCGGCAACGGCAAGGGCCAGATCTTCGTGAAGGGGCAGGTCGTCAAGACGGTGCCTGAGGCGCAGATCGTCGAGACGCTGATCGAGGAGGCGCTGCGGATCGCCGACGAGATGGGCGCCGAACTCCCCGAGGAGCTGCGCGGGCTGGTCACCGGCCCGACCGTCACCGTGCACTGATTTTCCATCTGGACGAAGCGGCCGTTCCCCATTCGGGGAACGGCCGCTTCGCGTCAGTGCTGCTGTGGTTTTCGTGGGTTGTGGCGCTCGTGCTCGTGGTGATGTTCGCGTCTCGTGGTGATGTTCGTGTCTCGTGGTGCGTTCGTGTCTGTGGCGCTCGGGCGTCGTGGCGCGGTGCTGGCGTCACTCGGATTCGGCGAGGATTGCGTACAGCTTGCGTCGGGTCTCGTCGAGCACCTGAGCGGCCCGCTCGCGCTGGTCGTCGGTGCCGTGCATCATCACCTGGCGCAGGGCGTTCATCGCCTGTGCGCCGGAGTCGCGGATGTCGTGCCAGCTGCTCACCGTGCCCTGGGCGACGTCCGCCCACGGCGGGGTCTGCGCGGCCTCGGTGGCCTCGGCCTGACCGGCCTCGCTGACGGTGAACCGCTTCCGCCCACCACCGGACTCCTCGGTGCTGGCGACGATCACGCCCTCGTCCTCCAGTAGCTGGAGGGTGGGGTAGATCGAGCCCGGGCTCGGCCGCCACGCACCGCCGGTGCGGGAGTCGATCTCCTGGATCATCTCGTAGCCGTGCATCGGCCGCTCGGTGAGCAGGGCCAGGACGGAGGCGCGGACGTTGGGGCGTCGGCCCCGACCCCGTCCACGGCCCCGGCCGCCCCAGGGGCCGCCGCCGGGTCCGTGCTCGTGGCCATGACCGTGCGGGCCGGGCGGGACCGGCGGGAAGCCGAATCCCCGCATCCGGGCTTCGTGCATCGGGTGGTGCTGTCGGTGGAACCTCATCGGGCTCTTCCCTTCGGAGGACTATCGCTGATGCATCAACGATATATCGGCAATGCATCGTCGGCAACCAGCGGTTCCCAAACCGTACGTACGTCTTGCTAAAGTCTCGGTCATGCGCCTGCTACCCCCGCCGGGTCCGTCCCGGGTCCTCACCCTCGGCACCCTGGTCAAGACCGTCGGGCGGGGCCTCTGGCTCGTCGCCAGCGCGCTCTTCCTCACCCGGTCGGTCGGCCTCTCGGCAACCCAGGTGGGCATCGGGCTGACCATCTCGGCTCTGGTCGGGGTGCTGGCCAGCACACCGAGCGGCTACCTGGCCGACCGCGTCGGCCCACGTGGAGTGCAGGTCGGTGCGCTGTTCGCCGCCGGCACCCTCACCATCGGCCTGATCGCCGTCCGGTCGCTGCCCACGCTCGTACTGGTGGGAGCCGCCACCGCGCTCGCCGACGCGATCGAACGCGGCGCCCGCGGCGCGCTGATCGCCGGAGCGATCCCGGCCGGCGAGCGGGTCCGCACCCGCGCCTACCTGCGAGCCACCACCAACGTCGGGATCTCCGTCGGTGCCGTCCTCGGCGGCTTCGCCATCGCCGCCGACACCCGCACCGCTTACGTCGCGCTGATCCTGGCCTCGGCGGCGACGTCACTGGCCGCGGCGGTGATCTTCCTCCGACTGCCGACCGTCGCCCCGGTCGCCGCCCCGGCGCACGGCCCTCGACTGGTCGCCCTCCGCGATCGCCCGTTCCTCGCCTTCACACTGGTCGACGGGCTGATGTCGATGCACTTCAGCCTGCTCACCATCGCTCTGCCGCTGTGGATCGCCGGCCACACCCGGGCCCCCGCCTGGATGATCTCCGCGTTGACGCTTGTCAACACCGTGCTGGTGGTGCTCCTTCAGGTCCGCGCCGCGCGTACCGCCGCCACAGTGCCCGGAGCCGCCCGCGCCGCCCGTCGAGCCGGCGTCGCCATCGCCCTGGCCTGCGTACTCTTCGCCGCCAGCGGTGCGCTGCCCACGGCCGGCGCGGTGAGCCTGCTCGGCCTCGGGGCGGTCGCCCACGTCACCGGTGAGCTGTGGCACTCCGCCGCCGGCTGGGGCATCTCCTTCGGGCTGGCACCGGCGGACGCCCAGGGGCAGTACCAGGGCGCGTACGGCATGGGCTACGAACTGGGCAAGATGCTCGCGCCGGTGGTGGTGACCTCCCTTGCGCTCGGCTGGGGCGTACCCGGCTGGCTTGTGCTCGGTGCCCTGTTCCTCCTGCTCGGAGCCCTGGTGCCCCCGGTCGTCCGATGGGCCGGGCGGACGCCGCCCCGTGAAGCCGGTGCCGGCCTTGTCACTCGACCGGCGGAGCGGGGGGTCAATCTGGCAGGCTGATAGTCGTGCTGACGGTGCCGGTACGCCAACTGGGGGAATCGGAGCGGCGCGCGGTCGAGCGACTGCTCGACCATGACCCGTTCGCGGGCGCGCAGGTCGCCGAGCGGATCGCCGCGCGCGGGCTCTCCTGGTGGCGGGCCGAAGGCAGAATCCTGGGGTACGGAGCCCGCCGCAACCTCGAATCACTCTGCTGGCTCGGCGGCAACCTGACCCCGGTGCTGGCCAGCGATGCCGCGGTGGGCGCCTTCGCCGACCTGCTCGCCGGCGAGGAACGGCTCTGCTCCTCCATCGTCGGCCGGGCCGACGCCGTCCTCGGGCTGTGGGACCGCCTCTCCGACACCTGGGGGCCAGCGCGAGACGTCCGCCCCAATCAGCCGCTGCTGGTCACCGACACGCTGCCACCCGTACCGGCCGACCCGGAGGTACGCCAGGTCCGCTCCGGCGAGGTCGACCGGCTCTTCCCGGCGGCGGTAGCCATGTACACCGAAGAGGTCGGCGTCTCCCCACTGGCCGAGGACGGCGGACGCAGCTACCGCCGGCGGGTCAACGACCTGGTCCGGACCGGTCGCGCGTATGCCCGCATCATCGACGGCAAAGTGGTGTTCAAGGCCGAACTCGCCGTTGTCACCAAGCGGACGGCGCAGATCCAGGGCGTCTGGGTGGCACCGGAGTGGCGGGGCCGGGGGATCGCCACCGCCGCCATGGCAGCCGTGGTGCGCGACGCGCTGCTGCGGGTCGCCCCCACCGTCAGCCTGTACGTCAACGACTTCAACCTCCCCGCCCGCCGCGTCTACGAGCGCTGCGGCTTCCAGCCGATCGGCACCCTGGCCACCGTCCTCTTCTGACCGCTGCGGGTGGGCCGCGGTGGGGTATCCCTGCAGATCTTGGACAGTTTCCGTTAGGGCGGAACGGAAAGTGTCCAAGATCTGTAAACGAACGCTGCTTGATGAGGCCATCCGAGCCGCCCGGTGACCCCCTGCATGGCCCACCCCCACCATCACGGCCGGCGTCCCGGCGTCCCGGCGTCCCGGCGTCTGGCATTGCGGGGTCCGGTGTCTGGCGTTCCGGGTCCGGCGTCTGGCGTCTGGCGTCTGGCGTTCCGGGTCCGGCGTCTGTCGTTCCGGCGTCCGGCGTTCCGGTGGCCGGGCGTCTGGCGTCAGGTGGTCAATGGTTCGGGTGCCGGGCGGTCGATGGCAATGCAAAGGCCGCTGGCCGGCACCCCGGGTTGCGGGTGCCGGCCAGCGGTCGGTGTTCTCACGGTTCTACCGTGCGGTGGCGCGGTGGTGCGGGTCAGCTGTTCCAGTGCTGGGCGACGAGGTCGGTGGCCTGCTGCTCCCACTGGGCGTAGGCGTCCGGGTACGCCGAGACCTGCACGGTCTGCGCGGCCACGGTCAGCGGCATGTCCTGCCACCCGTCAACCTGCTTCAGACCCTTCAGGAACGCGGTCGTCGAGTACTCGGGGTCGGTGATCTGCTCCGGCGTACCCCAACCACTGGACGGGCGCTGCTGGAACAGGCCCAGCGAGTCATGATCGTTCCTGTCACCCAGGTGACCCAGGTTCTCCAGCTTCGACTCCTGCAGGCTCGTCGCGATCGAGATCACCGCGGCGCGCTCAGGCAGGCCGGCCTTCTTCGTCGCGGCGATGATCGCCTTGACGTTGGCCGTCTGCTCGTCGTTGAGGGTGATGTGCGACTGGTCGCCCTGCGGCTTCGCCGCCTGCACCGCCACCGCTGCGGCGGCGGGCTTGGCGTCCACTACCGGGGTGGCGGCGTGGGCGGCGATCGGGCCGGCGAAGACACCACCGGCGAACGCGAGACCAGCAACGGACAGCATGCTCTTACGGAAGATCGTGTTCATGGGGGTAGCTCCTTCGGGGGTAGGAACACCCGAACCGCCAAAGGGGGGAACGGCGGCGGGGTGTGAGCACCTCGTCCGGCGCTGCACAAACAAACCGGGAAAGTCTGAGGGGTCGGCGGCCTGCGAGCGGGGGGCTCGTGGCGCCGGGGTCCAGGTGTAACGACCGGGGGCCGGGGTCATTCCGGGGGTGGCCCATCCCGTCGGCACCCACGGGGAGGCGATGCCTGCGGTCGATCGTGGGGACCATAACGACCGGGGGGCCGGGGTCATTCCCCGGTGGCCCAACCTGTCGGCACCCCCATCACGGCGGTGCCTGCGGTCGGTCGTGGGGACCATAACGACCGGGTGGCGGGGGGGGCATTCCACCCTGCCGGACCTCGGATCCCGCGCCCGTGAAGACCGGGCGGCGGGAGGTGGTGCTGCGATCGTCAGGGTGTGTAACGACCCCGGCCCGGCCACGATTCCCGCCTGCGGGTGCGCCCCGTCACCACCCACAAACACCCACAACCCGACACACCACCCACACGACAACGGCCCCACGGCGCCGAACCGGCCCGCACAGCCGTGATCCACTCGGGTTCCCGGAAACCGGGGCATCCGGGACGCCGGGACACCCCGACTTCATGAAACCCGAGTCGATCATGGCGGCCCGGCCCACCCACGGCCGGCCTGGCTCCGCATGCCGGCACGGACCGGCGCACCGGCCCCGCCAGCCGGCCATGGGCCGGCGCAAAGCGCTGGCCACGGGGCTCGGTTCCGTTGCGGGCGGCGTTCGGTGCGGGGTGGGTCAGGTGTCCAGGTAGCGCAGGATGGCGAGGATCCGCCGGCTGTAGCCGGTTGTGTGGGCCAGGTCGAGTTTGTCGAAGATGGCGTTGACGTGCTTCTCGACCGCGCTCTGCGACACGTGCAGCCGTTGGGCGATGGCGAGGTTGGTGTGCCCCTGGGCCATCTCGTGCAGCACATCCCGTTCCCGGGGGGTGAGCCGACCGAGCGGTTCGGGCCGCTCCGAGCCGGCCACCACCTGACGGACCACCTCCGGGTCGAGGGCGGTGCCGCCGGCGGCGACCCGGTCGAGTGCGTCGAGGAAGTCGTCCACCTGGGCGACCCGGTCCTTGAGCAGGTAGCCGACCCCCTCGGGGCGATCCGCGAGCAGCCGCCCGGCGTACCGCCGCTCCACGTACTGGGAGAGCACGAGGACGCCGGTGTCGGGCCACCGGCGACGGATCTCCAGTGCGGCCCGCAGCCCGTCATCGGTGTGGGTGGGTGGCATCCGGACATCGGTGACGACCACGTCGGGACGGGACCGTTCGACCGCCTCGACCAGGTGGGCGGCGGTCCCGACCGCCGCGAGCACCTCGTGGTCCTCGTCGGCGAGCAGCCGGGTCAGACCCTCCCGGAGCAGCGTCGAGTCTTCGGCGAGGACTAGTCGCACGGCAACTCCGTCAGCACCGTCGTCGGACCGCCGGCCGGGCTGGTGACCGTCAGCCGGCCGTCCAGCGCGGCGACCCGCCGCACCAGCCCGGACAATCCGCGCCCGGTCGGGTCGGCGCCGCCGACGCCGTCGTCGTGCACGCGCATCCGGATCCACCCATCCTGTACGCCGATCTCGACGGTGACCAGGTTAGCGGCGGCGTGTTTCGCGGCGTTGGTGAGCGCCTCGCAGGCCACGAAGTACAGCACCGTCTCAGTCTGCCGCTGGGGGCGGACGGGTAGCTCGTACCGGATCCGCACCGGCACCTCTGAGCCGCGGGTGACGATGGTCAGCACCTCGCCCAGATCGCCGCCGTCGAGCGCCGACGGGTAGACGCGCCACGCCACCTGGCGCAACTCCTCGATGGCGCGCTGCACGTCCTCGTGCGCCTGGAGGAGCAGTGCGTGTGTGCGGTCGGTGTCGCGGGTACGCCGGGCGCGGCCGAGCAGCATGCCGAGGGCGACCAGCCGCTGTTGGAGGCCGTCGTGCAGGTCGCGTTCGATGCGCTGCCGTTCGGCGTCGACGGCGGAGATGACCCCGGCCCGGCTGGTGGTCAGCTCGTGGACCCGCCGGGTCAGCTCCGCTCGGCTTCCCGGGCCGAGCAGTCGGTGGGCCAGCCGGACGTCCAGTGCGGCGATGCTGGCGACGGCCTGACCGTTGAGCAGTAGCAACACCGCCCCGACGGCGATCTGGGACACGGCGTCGAGGACTGTCAGCTCTCCGCGCACCGCCGCGGTCAGCACGATCCCGGCGAGCACCACGCCGACGCCGAGCACTGCGTACGCCAGCAGGCCGAGCGTGCCGGGAAGCAGTCGGGCGGCCAGGTAGCCGACCTGGCGACGGGTCGCCACGGCGTTCGGCGCGGGCAGATCCGCCGCGGCGAGCAGTCCGACGAGGCGGCGATGTTCCATCCGCACCAGCCATCCCGCGTACCTGCTGGTCAGGCCGGTGATCCGACGGCCGGCGGCCGGCGCGAACGCGCACCCGGTGAACGCGACGGCCGCGACGACGAGGAAGACGAACTCGACGGCGGCCGTCGCGGTTCCGGCGGCGACGCCGACCGGCAGTCGAAGCCACCACCTGCCGGTTCGCTGTTGCGCCGCCATCTCATCCGCCTTTCGGGCCGAGCCGGTTCCGCACGGTACGCATCACCTGCCGCGCCCGCGAAGTGCCCCGGCTGGCGCATCAGGGCAGCCGAGCGAAGGCAAGGAGCAGAGACACCAGTGGCGCTGACTAGCGCTCGTCGGAGGCCCACGATCCGCTGCGGTAGAGCGTGCCGCGACCACCCGGGTCGGGCACCCCGTTCAGTGCGCTCTGCTCGGGTTCGGTCGGCTCGGGGTTGCGGGCGGCGCGGCGGGCGCGCAGCACGCGGGACCCGACGAACCAGGCCGCCGCCGCCACGCAGACCACGATCACCACTTTCTGGAGCGTGCCGACGTAGCCCTCGACGAGGTGCCAGTTGTCGCCGAGCAGGTAGCCGGCGAGCACGAAGGTGGTGTTCCAGATCAGGCTGCCCAGGGTGGTGTAGAGCAGGAATGTGCTCACCGGCATCCGCTCCACGCCGGCCGGAATGGAGATCAGGCTCCGGAAGATCGGGATCATCCGGCCGAAGAAGACGGCCTTCACGCCGTGCCGCAGGAACCACGCCTCGGTCCGGTCCACGTCGCTGAGCTTCACCAGGGGAAGCCGGGCCACGATGGCGCGCATGCGATCGCGTCCCAGCGCCGCGCCGATCAGGTAGAGCGCGAGCGCGCCCAGCACCGAGCCCAGCGTGGTCCAGAAAATCGCACCGAAGAGGCTCATCCGGCCCTGCGCGGCGACGAACCCGGCCAGCGGCAGGATCACCTCACTGGGGATCGGCGGGAAGAGGTTCTCCAACGCCACCGCCAGGCCGGCACCGGGCCCGCCGAGTCGTTCCACCAGGTCAGTGACGTAGCCGACGATCCCGTCCTGCGGTGGTTCCGCTGCGGCGGCGGGGGTTCCGGTGGCGAACACGGCGTGGGACGTTCGAATCATGCGCCCACGTTACGAAGTCATCCTGAGAACCGACCATGAGGCCGACCGCCCGGCTGCGCGGGGCGACCGCACCGGTGGGGGTGTGGAAAGCCGCACCCCGTTACGGCTCGCGGTGGTGCAGCCGCTGTGCGTACCCCTGGATGTCGCGGCAAACGCGCGGGCGCACGCCGCCGCGGTCCGCGCGGCGGGTGCCCGGTTGGTGGTCTTTCCGGAGCTGTCGCTGACCGGGTACGAGTTGGACGCGCCGGTCGTGTCGGTCGACGACCCGCTGTTGACGCCACTGGTCGAGGCGTGCGCCGAGACGAACGCGCTGGCCCTGGTCGGTGCGCCGGTCGCGGGCGAGCACATCGCGATGCTGGCGGTGACCGGCGGCGGTGCGACGGTGGCGTACCGGAAGATGTGGCTGGGGGACGCGGAAGCCCGCCGGTTCCGGCCCGGCGGTGCGCCGGCCGTGCTCGATGTGGACGGTTGGCGGGTGGGTTTGGCGATCTGCAAGGACACCGGCGTGGTCGCGCACGCGGCGCGGACCGCGGCGCTCGGGATCGACGTGTACGCGGGGGGCG
>NZ_JAGPXZ010000130.1:0-11010 GCF_018070305.1 Micromonospora sp. M51
CTGGCGCCCCAGACGCCGCGCGGCGGGGTTTGCACGACCGGCAGCAGGTTGCGAACCGCGTAGGCGAGGCTGGCGGGGTTCCGATCTGGCCACCGCTGAGCCAGCAACCGGCCCAGTTCGCCCGGGGTGCGCGGCTGCTCGTCGAGGAGTTCCCGGCCTGCAGCGACGAGTTCTGCGGTATCCAGTCCGCGCATGGACCGGCCGTGTGTGTGGTTGGCGAACAGGTCGCGGTCCAACGCCGGCTGTACGAGCGGGCGTAGCGCCAGCGCGTCGGACGCGCTGACGAGATGGACCGTCGAGCGCATGAGAGCGATCCGCACTACCCGTCCTTGCGTGAGCAGCGCCCCGATGTCCTCGGGTCGGCACTCGGTGAGCCGGTTCCACAGCCCCACGTACCAGGTGTGCGGGGTCTGGGCCTGCAGGCCGACGAGGTGCTCGATGGCCTGCAGCGGAGTGAGGTCGGCGCGGCGCAGGAGCAACTGCCGGTCGAGGGTGGCGCGGTTGAGGGCGCGGCGGGTCAGGGTTTGCACGGGTGGCCTTCCCGGAGGGTCCCTTGTCGTCCACGTGCCAGGACACGATGTTCTTGTGGTCCCTTTTGGCGAACGGGCGGCGACTGGAAGTCCCAGGCGAAGTTCGCCTTTTCGCCGACTCCGACCCGCAGTGCTGGTCATCATGAAAAAGGGTGGCTCGCCGGCCCGTCCCGCCCTACTTTGCACGTGGATCCTTCTTCTCCGACCCACTCACGGAGGGACTTCACCCCGCGTGACGCCGCCTGCTCTTTAGCCCTGACACCTTCCCCGTGCATCGGTCGCCGACGTCGCCGTCGGCTCCTCTCCCATGCCTTCCGTCAGGTCTTCAGAGGGATCATGTCTACGCATCCTCATATCGTCTCGTCCTGGACCCATCGGCGCACGCCCCCTGCCCTGCTCGCGTACCGCTGCGTCCACTGCCATTCCGGCCTCGTCGGCACCGGCGACGGCAAGTTCCGCGTCAATGCCATCAGCGACCTTTTCGACATCCTGCTCCTGGGCACCCGCGTTTCCTGCGCCCGCACCAGCACAATCACGGTGCACGATCGCGTCCCGGTCCGTTACCTGGATCCGATCCGTGTAGAGGGCTACTCCGGCAACTCCTCCCGCCATGGGCCAGCGCTCGGGCGAAAGCCGAGGTGGCCTTGTCCCGGACTGCATCACACGGCGGCCCGCGCGCGGTCGTTCGTGACCGGGCGCGAACGAAGATCAGGGCCGGCCCGATACCGGCGACGAAGGTGAACGGGGGGATGCAGGGGAGTCCGGACGGGACCGGGGCTTCGCCAGGCCGTACACCTCAACCGCTCCGCCGCGAGGGACCACCCGGCGTCGAGTCGGACAAGCACAAGGCTCTCAAGGACCGGCTCGCGACTGTCTCCGACCGGGCCGGCTTCTGGGGGCCCGCTCGTCGACCGGCAAACGGGTTGCGGACGTGCTGGTGCGCGGTGAGGTGCCCTCCTGCTCGGGCGCGAGCCGCAGGTGTCGGGCGTCATGGCCCGGTACGTCCGCTACGCCGACCATCACCGTTGGCAGGACCTCGCCGGGCTCTTCACACCGAACGGCACCTCCCGAACCACCCTCTCAGGTCGTGGAGGCCGGGGCCGTCTCGCGGACCAGCGTGACAGCGCTGTGGTTGGCGGCCGGAATGATCAGCGCCGAGGCGACGAGCGCGGCGACGGCGATGCCCAGCCATCCCCAGAAGCCGAAGGCGATGACCAGGCCGGAGAGCGCCGCCGGGCCGATGATGTTCTGCGTGATCACGTGCAGGTCGAACGCCCCCAGGTACTCGCCCTGAGCGTGCTCGGGGGCGAGGCCGAACGCGAGCCCCCAACCGGAGGCGGCCTGCATCACCTCGGCCACGGAGAGGATCAGCACGGCGGCGACGATCGCCACGGACGCCAGGACCACGTTGTCGTCGAGCGCGGTCACCGCCAGGACCGCGCAGCCGCCGG
This sequence comes from Micromonospora sp. M51, assembly GCF_018070305.1. Lineage (NCBI taxonomy): Bacteria > Bacillati > Actinomycetota > Actinomycetes > Micromonosporales > Micromonosporaceae > Micromonospora > Micromonospora sp. M51. Next base: position 1,982 of record NZ_JAGPXZ010000130.1, read on the forward strand.
CCAGCCAGTAGCCGGAGCGCCGGGCGAGCCGACCGGCGCCGTGCACGGTGTCCGCGCCCCGGCTGGCCCGTACCTGGAACAGGATGACGAACGCGGTGTTGACGATCAGCAGCAGAGGAATCAGGAAGTGCGGCAGGTCGGTGCGGTTGAGCGCCCAGAGCGGCATCGTCACCAGGATGATGCTGACGTGCGAGGCGAGGATCGTCGAGACGCCGATCACCGCGAGGAAGCGTGGGTCGCGGACTGCGGCGAAACGCCTGAAGCCCACCGGTGCGGGACGCGGCGGCACGTCGGGCAGGCGGGTGACGAGGAGCGCGGCGCCGGCCATCAACGCGGCAGTGGTGAGGGGGATCAGCACGAGCAGCCGTTGGCTGAGGGCGGCGACGGCCGCCACGCCGATGCCGATGCTGAATCCAATGTTGAACACCGAGCGCATCATGGCCTTGAGCTTCACCCGCTCCTCGGCGGGCACGAGGTTGCCGATGAGGGCCCCGTTGGTCGGGCCGGTGCCGTACTCGAGGAAGCCGACGGTGACCACCAGCGCGAAGAAGGCGGTCGCGCTGTCGACGAGGCTGTAGAGCCCGAATCCGACCGCCAGCGCGGCGAACAGGATGACGAGCAGGCGGCGGGCGCCCACCCGGTCGGCGATCACACCGAACAGGACCGAGGAGAGGAAGGCGGACAGGCCTGCGGCCGACAGGCCCAGGCCCACCTGCCGGGCGTCGAGTCCGACACGCAGCGTGAAGTAGACGATGCTGCCGCTGAGGAAGACTCCCTTGCCGATGGATTCGGCCAGTCGGATCGCGATCAGCTTCCTGCGGAGCGGGTCGGTCGGTACCAGGCCGGCGACAACGTCCGTCACTCGTGACAAGGGCATGGGTCAATCCTGGCGACGGCGGTGTCCGGCGGACAGGGCGACAGGTGTAGTGCGTACGGGACGACGTCCCGGATCGGCCGGGAAATTCTCCCGTGGACTCCCGGGGCCGGCGGCACGTCGACCGTCTGTGAAAGGTCCGCTGTGGACGGCTTCGTCAGGGCCAAGACGGAAAGTCTGGTTCGGTTTTTCGATGCGTCAAAAGGCTGACCGAGCCCGTTCCCGGGATCACTTCTTGTGTTGTTCTGTTGGCCGTGAGTAGATGTTCATCACGACGCGGGGTCGGCGCTACCGCGGCGTTTCCCCGCGCGACTAAGACACCGCGGGCCGTTCGGACGGGGTGAGGTGGATAGATGGTCAGCGTTGGCTCGGTCTCGGAACTGACTCGGAACATGAGGCGGTGTCCGGAGGAAGTCGCGGCGGAGACACAACCCGACGCGGTGACGGTGGTCCTGGCCGACGCTCAGCCGGTGGTGCGCAGGGGCCTGCACGCCCTGCTGTCGCCGTCGGCTGAGGTCGCCGTGACAGGTGAGGCGGCGTCCACGCGGGAGGCGTTGGCGCTGGCCACCGCCACACGTCCCGACGTGCTCGTTCTCGACGTCGAGCTGCCGGGGTTCCAGGCGGGGGTGACGATCCAGGAGATCAACCGGGTGTCGCCCTCGACAGCGGTGCTGGTCTTCACCGCGGTCGAGGACGAACACGCGATACTCGCGGCCATGTGGGCGGGCGCCCGGGGCTACGTGCTCAAGAGCTGCCCGGGCGACGGCATCGTCCGGACGATCCGGGGCCTCGCGACGGGTGAGGTCATCCTCGGCCCCCGGGTGGCCGACAAGCTCATCGGGCAACTGAGCCTGGAGCCCCGCAATCAGCAGCTCTTCCCGGAGCTGACAGCCCGCGAGCGGGAGGTGCTGGAATTGATTGCCTCGGGTATGCGCAACGTGGCGATCGCCGCGAAGCTGAATCTGTCCCCGAAAACGGTCAGCAATCATATTTCCATCATCTTCAGCAAATTGAACGTTTCTGACCGGTACGAGGCGATCGAGGTCGCCCGCCGGGCGCGGTTGGGGCGCCCCGGGCCGCCCGGCTCCCATTCACCAGTGGTGCGTGGTGGCAGCGTTCTGCTGACCGGCAGGCGTGGTGTCGTGGCGCCGGGCGCGGCCGCGTACGCCGGCACGCGGTCGGTGCGGGGGTGAGCGGGATGAGCCTGGACCAGGACGCGATCGCCAACCGACTGGAGCCACGGTTCGGCCGGGCCGCGCACCGCTGGGTGGGCACGCTGCGCCAGCGGCTCGACGACCTCGTCGAGCAGTGGGAGTTAACTCTCGGTGACCCGCTCAAGTCCGGCAACTCCTCGGTGGTGTTCCGGTGCGTGGGCCCGCTCGGCGACGCGGTGCTCAAGCTGTCCCCGGACAGCTACGCCGTGCGGGAGGAGGTAGACATGCTGCGCCAGTTCGCCTCCAGCAAACGGGTGCCGGCGGTGCGGGAGTCGGCCAAGGGCGCCGTCCTGCTCGAAGCGATCCACCCCGGCACCCTCGTGGAGAAGATGCCGCAGCCGCCCTCACCGCGGGAGTACGCCGCCTTCCTCACCGATCTGCACGGCGCGGGCGACCCGGCTGCCGCTCCCCGTCAACTGGCGGACTGGATCGACGTGCTGTTCAACTCGGCGACGCGCCGGGGCGCCGACCTGAGCGGGTCCAAGCGGCTGCGCGACGACCTCTTCGCGGTGCCCACCGACACCGTGCTGCTGCACGGGGACCTGCACCTCGGCAACGTGCTCAATGGCGGAGGCAGGGGCCTGGTGGCGATCGACCCGATGGCGTGCGCCGGTGACCCCTGCTTCGACGCCGTGGACTACGTGCTGGAGGGTCTGGACCGCGCGGAGATGGTGCGCCGCCGCGACGAGCTGGCGAGCGCCGCCGGCATCGACGTGGGCCGGCTCGACGCCTGGTGCCGGGTGACGGCCCCGATCGGCGCCACGTACGTCAGCAATCCCTTGCACTCCGCCGAGCTGGCGGCCTTCGGGCGCGGCGAGTACTGACCGGCCGACCACCGCCCCGGTCTGACGGCAACCCGCGTCGGGCCGGGGCCGCGCCGTGCCCGGGGGACCGAGGCGACGTGTCGCCGACGCGACCGGGAGCTTTTCCTGGTGGGGCAGGAGAACGTGCTCTGCCGCGCGGGACGTGCCGGGCCGCACGATCGGTGCATGGTTCGTACCGGTCGTGCTTCCTTCGCCCAGGAACGCCTCTATTTCCTCGATCAGCTCCAGCCCGGAAACCCGGCGTACGTGGTGGCCTTCGCGGTGCACCTGCGCGGTGCGCTGCGACCCGAGGCCCTTCGCACGGCCCTGACCCGGGTGGTCGCCCGGCACGACGCGCTGCGCACCACGTTCGCGGTGGTCGACGGTGTCCTCACCCAGCGGGTGTCGTCGACGCCCGCTGTGGACGTCGACATCACCGCCGACGGGTGGGTCGATCGCGCCACCCAGGAGACCCACCTGCGGACGCTCGTCGCCGAGCAGGCTCGGCAGCCCTTCGACCTCGCCAACGGGCCGGTGGTGCGGGCCTACCTGCGCTCCTGGGGCCCGGACGAGCACGGCCTCGCGGTGCTCGTGCACCACATCGCCTGCGACGGGTGGTCGGTGGGTCTGCTCCTGCGCGACCTGGCCGCCGAGTACGACGCCGGTGTCGACGGGTCGGTGGCCGCCTACGAGGAGCCCGCCGAGTCCTACCTGGCGTACGCCGAGCGGCAGCACGAGACGTGGCGACGGGACAGCTCGGGCCTCGACTTCTGGCGTGCGGCGCTGGTCGACGTGCCGCAACTGGCGCTGCCCACCGACTTCCCCCGCCCGAGCGTGCTCGGCACCACCGGCGCGGTGCTGCGCCGCCCGGTCGAGCCGGAACTGGTGCGGCGGCTGGGGGAGTGGGGGCGGGCGCGGGGCGTGACGCTGTTCGCGGTGACGCTCGCCGCGTACGCCTCGGTGCTGTCCCGGTACGTGCGCCAGGACGAGGTGGTGGTCGGCGTTCCGGTGGCGAACCGGATGGATGACGCCGAGGAGCGCCTGGTCGGCTGTCTGGTCAACACGCTGCCGATCCGGCTCGACGTGTCCGGCCGGCCGAGCTTCACCGAGCTGGTGGACCGGGCACAACGGACCAGCATGGCGGCCTTCGCCAATCAGGACGTGCCGTTCGAGCAGATCGTGCGGGCCACCGTGGGGGAGCGGCAGCTCAGCCACGCGCCACTGTTCCAGACCTCGCTGACGGTGCAGAACTTCCCGTTCGCGTTCCCCGAGTTCGCCGGGGTACGGCTGACCGAGGTCGACGTCGAGATCGACGTCACCAAGTTCGACCTGGGCCTGACCCTCGACGTCTCCACCGACGTGCCGTTCCTGCGCGCCGAGTACAGCACCGAGCTGTTCAGGGCGGAGACCGTCGGCACGCTGCTCACGCACTACCTGACGTTCCTGCGGTCGATCGTCGACGAGGAGCAGCGGGAGCCGTCCATGGTGGACGAGGCCGAGCGGGCGCAGCTCACCGAGGGGGTGAACCCGCCGCTCGCGTCGGCGCCGGTTACGCACCCGTCGGTGCTGCGTCGCTTCGCCGACCACGTGGCGGCGACCCCGGACGCGGTGGCCGTACGCCACCGGGACGTCGAGATCACCTACGCCGAGCTGGACCGGTGGGCCGGGCGGATCGCGGCGGGCCTGGCCGACCGCGGTGTCCGCCCCGGCGTCCGGGTGGGGCTGCTGCTCGGCCGTTCACCGGCGGTCGTCGCGGCGATCCTGGGCGTGTGGAAGCTCGGCGGCGTCTACGTGCCGCTGGACCCGGACTACCCGCGCCAGCGCCTCGAACTGATCGCCGCGAACGCCGGGATGGCGGTGCTCGTGGTGGACCCGGAGACCGCAGAGGCGGCCGCGGCGCTCACCCGCGACAGCGGGACGCCCCTGGCCGACGCGCACACCCTCGACGGAATCTCCGTGATCGAGGAGACCTTCCCGGGGCCGGACGACCCGGCGTACGTCATCTACACCTCCGGCTCGACCGGCGTACCCAAGGGGGTCCTGGTCGGGCACGGCGGCCTGGACGCGCTGAACAGCCCGACCCCGGCGGGCCTGGACGTCACGGCCGCCGACGTGTGGCTGGCGGCCAGCTCGTTCTCGTTCGACGCGTCGGTGTGGGAGATGTGGGGCGCGCTGACCACCGGCGCCCGGCTGGTCATCGCCGAGCGGGTCGACCTGGTGGACCGGGAACGGCTGGCCCGGCTGGTGCGTCGCGAGGCCGTCACCGTGCTGTTCCAGACCCCGGGCGCGCTCTACCGGTTGCTGCCGCCGTACCTGCGGGCGCTCGAGGAAGACGAGACCTCCCGCATCCGCTACGTCGTCCTTGGCGGCGAGGCGCTGAGCTGGTCGCGGCTGGCGTCGCTGATCGCCGACGCGCCGGGTCTGCAAACGGTGTTCGTCAACATGTACGGCATCACCGAGGGCACCATCCACGTCACGATCTTCCAGGCGTCGGCCGCCGACGTGCCCCGGGTCCCCGAGGGTGCCATCGGCGTGCCGTTGCCGTCGGCGCGCTGCTACGTCCTCGACGAGGACCTGCGGCCGACCGGCCTCAACGTGCCCGGCGAGCTGTACTGCGGCGGCGCGCTCGTGGCGCACGGCTACCTGGACAACCCGGAGCTGACCGAGGCGCGGTTCCCGCCCGACCCGTACGGCGGCGGGGTCATGTACCGCACCGGCGACGTGGTGAAGTGGGGTCTCGACGGGAGCATGGTGTACCTCGGCCGCAACGACACGCAGGTGCAGGTGCGCGGCTACCGCGTCGAGCTGGCCGAGGTGGAGGGGGCCCTGCTCACCCACGCCGCGGTGCGGTCGTGTGCCGTGGCCGCCGAGGACGACGAACTCGTCGCGTTCGTGGTCCACGGGATCGGCCCGGACGCCGAGCACGACCTGCGGGCGCACCTGCGCGAGACACTGCCGGCGTACATGGTGCCGTCGCGGATCCTGACCGTGGCGACCATCCCGCTCACCGCGCACGGCAAGGTGGACCTTCCCCGCCTGCTGGCCGACAGCCGGGCGGCACGGACGGTCACCGCGCCGTCGCGGCCACCGGCCTCAGTGGTCGGCACCGGGTTGGAGGAACGGATCCGGGCCTGCTGGGTCGAGGTGCTGCGGCGGCCCGACGTCGGGCTGCACGACAACTTCTTCGACCTGGGCGGCCACAGTTTCGCGCTGATCGCGCTCCAGCAGCGGATGTCCGAGGAGGGTCTGGACGTCTCGGTGACCGACCTCTTCCGCTGCGGCACGATCGCCGGCTGCGCGGCGGCGCTCCAGCACACCGCGCCCGTCGTCGCGGACCCCAACACGGCGCAGCGCCGCCAGGGCCGCGCCCTGCTGGCCGACCGGCGGCGCAGCGTGCGAGCCGGCCGTGGCTGAGCTGGACGACAGCGCCGCGGTGGCGGTGGTCGGCATGGCCATCCGGGTCCCCGGCGCCGAACGCGACCTGGACCGGTTCTGGCGACACGTCCACGACGGCGTCGACGCCGTCAGCGTCTTCACGCCCGAGCAGCTCGTCGGTTGGGGCGTACCCAAGGATCTGGTGGAACGGTCGGGCTTCGTGCCGGCCCGCGCGGTGCTCACCGACGCGGACCGCTTCGACCACCGGCTGTTCAGCTACTCACCGTCGGACAGCGCCCTGATGGACCCCCAGCAGCGGATTCTGCTGGAGTGCGCCTGGGCGGCCCTGGAGCACGCCGGCCACCCGCCGGTCGCCGCCGACGGCAACCGGGTCGGGGTGTACGTCGGCACCGGGCTCAACGTCTACCTGCTGGACAACGTGTGGCCCAACGAGCGCGCGGTCGAGGCGGCCGGTGGCCTGGGCGTGATCATCGGCAGCGACAAGGACTTCGCCGCCACCCGGATCGCCTACAAGCTGAACCTTCAGGGGCCGGCGCTGACTGTGCAGACCGCCTGCTCGACGTCGCTCGTCGCGGTGCACCAGGCGACGCAGGCGCTGCTCACCTACGACGCCGACGTGGCACTGGCCGGCGCTGCCACCGTCGCCCCGCCGACCCGGCGCGGACACCTGCACGAGCCCGGCGGCATCTTCTCCGCCGACGGTCGCTGCCGCGCCTTCGACGCCGCCGCCGACGGGACGGTACCGGGCGACGGAGCGGGCGTGGTGGTGCTCAAGCGCCTCACCGACGCGCTGCGCGACGGCGACACCGTGCACGCGGTGATCCGTGGCTCCGCGGTCAACAACGACGGCGCCCGCAAGGCCGGCTTCACCGCGCCCGGTCCGACCGGTCAGGCCGCCGTCATCGCGGCGGCGTTGGAGGTGGCCGACGTCGACCCGGACACCGTGGGCCTGGTCGAGACGCACGGCACCGGCACCGCGCTCGGCGACCCGATCGAGGTGGCGGCGCTGCGGCAGGTGTTCGACTCCGCCCGGCCCGACCGGGCGCCCTGCGCGCTGGGCGCCGTCAAGTCGGTCGTCGGACACCTGGACACCGCCGCCGGGGTGGTCGGCATGATCAAGACGGTCCTGGCCCTGACGCACCGGACGATTCCTCCGATCGCGCACCTCCGTACGCCCAACCCGGCGATCCGACTGGACGGCTCGGTGTTCGAGCTGCCGACGACCGCCCGACCCTGGGCGCCTGTCGACGGCGTACGCCGCGCCGGGGTGAGCGCCTTCGGCATCGGCGGCACCAACGCCCACGTAGTGCTGGAGGAGGCCCCGCCAATCGCGGCCCGACCCCGCCGGCACGTCCCGCAGCTCGTCCTGGTCTCTGCGAAGACCGCAGGGGTGGCGCAGGAGAGCCTGGACCGGGTCACCGCGTTCGCGGCGGGAACCGCGCCCGGGGACCTGGCCGACCTCGCGTACACACTGCGGACCGGCCGCGCCGAGCTGCCCTGGCGGGCCGCCGTCCTGACCGGCGTGACCGACGGGGTCGCCCGGCTGCGCAAGGTCGACGCGACGGCTCGGGCGCGCGGGGTGGCGCTGCACCTCACCGGGGCCGGTGCGGTGACCGGCAACCGACCCAACTACGACGCCGACCCGGTGTACCGGCGGACCGTCGACGAGGGCGTCGCGCTGCTGCGTGGCCACGACCTGGACGATTCGGTCCGGGAACGCCGCGACCGGCTGCTGGCCTGCGTCGGCCTGACCCGGTCGCTGCGCAGCCGGGGCGTCACCCCGCGCGCTCTGGCCGGTGACGGTGTCGGCGCGGTGGCCGCCGCCGTCGTGGCCGGGGTGATGTCGCTCGCGGACGCGCTGGCGCTGCTGCGCGACACCGACGACCCCGGGGTACGCCTGCACCCCGCCGCTCTGCCCCTGCTCATCGACGGGCGGCCCGACGACAGCGCCTTCTGGCGGGCCGCGGCCCTCCGTCCCCCGACGTCGACGCCGCCCCCCGACGTGCCCGACCCGGTGCTCTGGATCGAGGTCGGCACCAGCGTCACCCCGCACCTGGACGCCGACCAGCCGCCGCTTCCCGCCAACCGGCACGCCCGACTGCTGGCGACCGTCGGCGCGCTGTGGCAGCTGGGTCTCACCGACGCCTGGGATCCCGTGCACGACACCGGCCGCCGCCGGCTGCCCGCCCCCACCTACCCCTTCGCGGCCACCCGGCACTACCTGGACGCACCCGGAGCCGACCCGACCACAGAGAGGCGACACTGATGCGCGACGTACACGACCGGACCTGGGTGGCCGAGTTCGAGGAGCTGTGGATGGAGGTTCTCGGCGTCGACACCGTCGACGACGACGACGACTTCTTCGACCTCGGCGGCCATTCGCTCAGCGCGCTGCGGCTGAGCACCCTGATCCGCCAGGAACTCAACCTCGCGGTGATGTTCGGCCACGTGCTGGAGAACCCCCGCTTCGCCGACCTGCGCAAGGTCGCGAGCGAGGTGCCGCTGGAGCGTCCGGCGGCGGAGACCGCCTGATGATCGCCCCCGACCTCGCCGCCTGGGCGCCGCTCGCCGCGCGGGTGCTCGGCGGCACCCCCGAACAGGTGAGCGCGGCGGCCGCCACCGAATCGTTCGTCGCTCTGGGCGGCACCTCGCTCCAGGCCATCGCCCTGGTCTCGCTGGGCCAGCGCGAGCTGCGGGCGGACGTGGACAGCGCCCGCCTGCTGTCGGCGCTGCCGCTGGCCC